>CALCTR010000061.1 GCA_937906925.1 uncultured Alphaproteobacteria bacterium | reverse complement strand
TGTCAATGGGGCAGAACCACGCTTTAACAATTCGGTTAAAGACTATCGGGGACAACAAGGAATGTTTGTTTTCTTCTTTTACAAATGTTCCGGCTAACAAGAAAGGTATATTATGTCAAAAAGATTAAGTTCTAAATTTAAAATTGACCGCCGTTTAGGCGTAAACTTGTGGGGTAAAGCTAAAAGCCCTGTTGAAAAAAGAAATTATGGCCCGGGTCAACACGGTGCTAACCGTAAGAAGTTGACGGACTACGGTGTTCAATTGCACGCTAAACAAAAATTAAAAGGCGTTTATGGCAACGTATCTGAAAAACAATTACGCAAATATTATGCTGAAGCTGTTCGTCGCAAAGGTGATAGTTCTGAAAACCTTGTTGGTATTTTAGAAACACGTTTGGATTCAGTTGTTTACCGTATGAAATTTGTTCCGTCTGTTTTTGCTGCTCGTCAGTTTGTAAATCACGGACATGTTCTTGTTAATGGTAAAAAAGTTAATATTCCGTCATACCTTGTTAAAGCAGGGGATGAAATTTCTATCCGTTCAAAAGCAAAAGAGATGGCTTTGGTCATTGATTCTTTAGCCGCTACGGATCGTGAAGTTCCAGAATATATGGAAGTTGATGCTAAAGCCGGTACAGGTAAATTTATTCGTGTTCCGCAATTAGCTGACATTCCGTATGCAACTCAAATGGAACCAAATTTGGTTATTGAGTTCTACTCACGTTAATTTTAACGGATTTAGTCGTAAAAACACCTTCTCTTATGTACACTCTGAGAAGGTGTTTTTCTTTATCTAAAAGGAGAGGGATGTAATAGAGCTTTTTTTAATAGAAATGGTATAAGCGTTTAGATGTGTTTTTAGTATTTGGAATATCGTGTATTTATAAAAAGGCGAAATGTAATAAAATCAACTACTTTCAAGACTATGAGTTCAAAAAGCTTTTGTTTTTAAAAAATTATAGGTAAACAGATCTATTTCCTTTAATAAATACGATTTTTTTGAATACAATGTTCCATCCAAATCTGATATTATTACCCTTATCATAGATAATAAATTACCATAAAAAGATAACTTTGTCAAAAAAATCTTGAATTTATAGAAAAATATGATACAGTAAAAAAATATAATATGAAAAGTTTTTCTTTACTGAAAGGTTGTAGCTAAGTGAATATAGAAGACACTCTAAAAATAATGCTAAAAGGCGTTGCAGATCACACTGCACGTGAAGAGATCGTTTCAAAATTGGAAAAAGTACAAAAAGAAAATCGGCCATTACAAATTAAATTGGGATTAGATCCTTCTGCTCCAGATATTCATCTTGGGCATGCGGTTGTTTTAAGAAAGATTAAACAATTACAAGACTTAGGACATCAGGCCGTTATTGTTATTGGAGATTTTACAGGAATGATTGGTGACCCAACAGGAAAGAGTAAAACGAGAAAACAATTAACACCAGAACAGGTGAAAGAAAATGCTGAAACATATCAGAAACAGATATTCAAAATCTTGAATCCGGAACAAACAATCGTTCGGTATAACAGTGAATGGCTTGGCAAAATGACTTTTAAAGATGTCATTGCATTGGCATCCAAAACGACAGTTGCTCGTATGTTAGAACGGGATGATTTTCAAAAAAGATATAATAACAAACAACCAATTTCCGTTCATGAATTTTTCTATCCCTTAATGCAGGCTTATGATTCTGTTGCTTTGCATGCAGATGTTGAACTGGGCGGAACAGATCAGACATTTAATGTGCTTATGGGACGTAATATCCAAAAAGACTTTGGGCAAGATCCACAAATCACACTTTTTATGCCCTTGCTCGAAGGAACTGATGGGGTTGAGAAAATGAGTAAAAGTCTTGGGAATTACATTGGGGTCAACGAACCAGCCAATGTAATGTATGAAAAGGTTATGAAAATTCCAGATAATATGATTATTAAGTATTATAATTTAGCTACGGATGTTCATCCTGATGATATTGATAAAATTCAAGCCCGCTTAAATGTTGGTGAAAATCCAAGAGATATTAAGATGGAATTGGCCCGTGAAATTACGAGATTATATCATTCAGATGAAGAAACTCTTGAGGCTGAAAACTACTTTAAATCTGCTTATCAGCAACAAAAAGTGCCAGATGGTGCACCAACTTTGCAAATTGATGCATCTGATGTCCAAGATAATGGACAAATTTTGATTGAAACATTAATGACAAGTGGCAAATATAAGTCAAAGTCCGAAATTCGAAGACTTTTATTTCAGGGGGCAATTAAAGTTGATGGGGAAAAGGTTTCTGATGTTAAAGCTGTTCCAGTTGTCACAGAAAAAACAGTTATTCAAGTAGGTAAAGGGACTTTTTATCGTTTAGAAAAAAAGTGAAAAAATCGCAAACATGGATCTCATGAGAAAAAAAACAAGTTTTAAATGAACGTTAATAAGTTGGAAAGGTGTCCGAGGGTTAATGGCAACAGCCTGTAAATCTGTTCTCTTATGAGTTCGGTAGTTCGAGTCCATCTCTTTCCACCATCTCTTAGATAGCGCCTAAAAATAGCTCTTTTTTCTTTTAAAATAAAATATTTGAACGGATCTGTGTACAATGGATAAAAATCATCAAAATTTTCAGCTAAACAGACTCATTTTATAGAAAAAAATCCTTAAATAAATTACTGGGATGAGAAGCTGACACTGACGACACTTTCTAGTGAAAAATGCTGTCATCAACGTTGCCAAAACTTTCCTAAAGACGCGTTTTTGCTATTTTTAGTACCTTTTGTGTTCAAAGTAATGTGAACTGATCCAACGTCAAAAGTGTGCTAAATAGCCGCCAGCCCCCAGCTGCGGGCCCGTGCTTAAATTGTGCTTAAAATCACCTCTAAAAGTTCGAATGTTTCAGAGGCTGTCAAAAAGCACAAAAAATATGAAATATAATAAAATTAGCGACTTTTGCGATTGTGAGTTCGATTGTTGATGAAAATTGGTGCTTTTTGTATTGAGTTCAATCGAACCAGCTTAAGTGCTTGTTCAAAATGGTGAGGGATACCTTGCCGAACGCGAGCTAGTTTGCTTACTTTAATCCTAATGCTTGTTTTGCACGATCCAAAGTTTCTGACGCAACTATTCGTGCTTTTTCTGCCCCTTGATCAAAAATGGTATTTAATACATCAGGATTATTAAATCGGTAATAGTTTGCTTGAATCTTTTCAAGTAATTCACAAACCACATCAGCTACTTCCCGTTTGAAATCGCCATATCCATGACCGTCAAAACGTTTTTCTATGCTTGGAATAGTTTCTCCTGTAATGGCAGATAAAATACTTATCAAATTTGAAATGCCTGGTTTTTCTTCCTCATCAAAGCGTACAACTGTTTCACTATCCGTAACAGCGGCCATAATTTTCTTACGAACCAATTCCAAATCATCCATCAAGAATATTGTTCCCATATTTTGTCCATCTGATTTATTCATTTTTTCAGTTGGATTTTGAAGATTTAAAATCTTGTTACCTACTGGCGCAATATAAACATCCGGTTCATTAAATGTAGGGCCATATCTTCGATTAAATCGTTGAGCCAAATCACGCGTCAATTCCACGTGTTGTTGTTGATCTAATCCAACTGGAACCATATTCGTATTATATAACAAAATATCCGCTGACATTAATGGTGGATAGACAAATAGACCAGTATCTATTCCGTTTTTACCTGAGTTTTGAGATTTCAATTTAAATTGAGTCATTCTGGACAATTCGCCCATACGGGTTTGAAAAGTCATTATAAAACCTAAAACACCATGTTCCAGAACATCACTTTGCCTGAAAACGATTGTTTGTTTTGGATCAACCCCACATGCCAAATACATCGCTATACAATCATTAACCGCTTGTCGCAATTCTTTTGGATCGCGTGGTGAGGTTATAGCATGCAAATCTGCCACAAAGATATAACTTTTATATAGACTTTGACGTGTTACAAAATTTTTGATGGCACCCAAGTAATTTCCCAATGTAATATTTCCGCTTGGACGTACACCCGTTAACATAACTTTTTCTTGTTCTTTCATGATAAGAATCCTTTTTTTGAAATAAAAGTAAATATGGTTTAGAGAATATAAAAAAATAAATATACGAAAACACCGGCTGTGTTACAGCCACCAAATGAAAGAACAAAATGTAAATTGCGTTTTCATGGTCACAATTATATCATGGGTTCCATTAAAAGTCAATAGAAAAAGTTTGAATGGCAGTAGCCCATCCAAACAGCACCAAAAATGTGAAATGTAATAAAATCAGCTACTTTTGTGATGGTGAGTTCGATTGTTGATAAAATTGTGTGCTTTTTGTGTTGAGTTCAATCGAACCGGCTTAACTGCTTGTAAATAAAAGAACAAGTCGCCTTTTCAGACGACTTGTTCAAAATGGTGAGCGCGCTGGGATTCGAACCCAGGGCCACCTGATTAAAAGTCAGGTGCTCTACCAGCTGAGCTACGCACTCATTTGACTTATCATAATGGCTATCATATAGAATTTTTTTGTACTTGTCAATGCTTTTTTTTGCTTTTTTGTTTTTTTTTAAATTTTTTTTATTGCTCTTTGTTTTTATTGTTCTTTTTTATCTTCATTTTTATTTAAAGGATAAAAAACGTTTTCTCTTTTCATTAAAATACGGTCAATTTTGTGTCCGGTTGATTGCAAAACTTCAAAATAAATATTTTCAAATTGGACTTTTGTTTTATCCAAAGAAGCAGGGATACTTGTTAATGAAGATAAGACAAAACCGCCAAGTGTGTCATAGTCCTCAATGGGAAATTTAAGTTTTAAAAGTTTTTCAACTTCTTCTATGGGTGTTTCTCCTTTAATAATCCATTCATTTTCCTTAATTTCCTGAATAAGAGGTTCTTCTTTGGGGGTTGATGTATCATTGTTAAGCGAACCAACCAATTCTTCTAATAAATCAGCTATTGTAACAATACCGGTAACGGCTCCGTATTCATCAACAGCCACGGCAAAATGGTTGCGTTTTTTTTGCATAGATTTAAACAATTCATCAATGTGTTGTGCTTCCGGTATGAATTGAACGGGTTTTATAACTTTTTTGATAAGTTCTTCTTTTTTAAGCCCTTTATATTTAAAAAAATCTTTAAAACTTAATGTACCGATGACATTATCATGTGTTTTTTTATACACCGGATAAACAGAATATCGGTTTTTGATTATTTTGTTTTCCCAATTTAAAAGCGAATCGTCTATATTTAAAAATTTAACGTGCATTCTATGTGTTAAAACTTCGGAAACAAGTTTATCGTCAAATTCAAATACATTGTGTATTAGTTTTTTTTCTTGTTGATTTATGGTGCCATCTTGTGTACCGATATCAATAAGCATTCTGATTTCTTCTTCGGTAATACTGTTTTTTTTGTCGGTATCTTTTATTAAAAATAAACGTAAAACAAGATTGGTTGAAAAAGTTAAAAACCAAACAATAGGTGAAAATATTTTTGCAATAATGAAAATAGGATAGGCCATAATAAGGGCTATTTTTTCAGTATGATGCATTGCGATTCGTTTGGGGACAAGCTCGCCCAGAATTAAGGTTATGTAAGATAAAACAATTGTGATAAATATAACGGCGAAAACATCCAGTTTTTGAACGGAGATGTTGATGCCCAGATTAATCAAGCTGTTAACAATTTTATCGGAAAAATTATCAGCGGCAAAAGCGGAGCCTAAAAATCCAGCAAATGTGATGCCGACTTGAATGGTGGCCAAAAATTTTGCAGGTTGGTTTGTTAAAGCTTGTAAGCATTTAGCTCTTTTGTGGCCGTCTTCAGCCATCTTTTTTAATTTAGCGTCATTCATGGAAATAACGGCGATTTCCGTACAAGCAAATATCGCATTTAAGAAAATTAAAAAAAACTGAAACAGCAATAATACAGTTAAAGAATACTCGTGCATAATATCTCCTTTTATTTTAGTATATAAAAGATTTTTTCTTTATGCAAGAAGAAGTTAGCTGCCGCGATAAAGTGTTTTTATTTGTAAAGAAGCATAAGGATAGGCAGGAGCCTTTTGAATGGTTTGAGGTTGTTTTTTGCAATCGGTGTTTAAGGAATCCAATCTATCTAACAAACTTTTTTGAAATTCAATTTTGTTTTCAAAGTTGTTAAAGTTCTTTTGGTATTTTTTTTGAAGGAGGTTAAGAACCCTCTCTTTTTCAGGATAATCAATCAGTAAGGTATATTTTGCTGCTGAAAAGACGTAATGGGCATTTTTTTTGTTAAGTCTACCGGTAAGAGGTAAAAGTTTTAGAATATAGAGAGGTTCTAATTTGGGAGCTTCTTTTTCAGCTTGAGCACATTGTTTTTGTTCGGTTAGTTTATCTTGTTTGTATTTTTGGTAGTATGAACAACCGCCGAAAAAAGTTGCTATAGCTAAAACAAAAATAAAACCACAACCCAATGTGTCATTACCATCAACAAAATCAATCAATTTATCTTTGAAAGTTAAATTCTCATCCTCTTCATAAGAGAGGCTTTCAGATTCTGATTTATCCATATAATATCTTCCCTTTATAAAATTTAAATTTTTATTATTCACAGTTATGAATAAATTAGTTTGAGGTTTATATCATGATTTGCTTTTTTATTCAAGTAAAATTTATTTTTACTCCTTTTGTTTAATGCTTTTATTGCTTAATTTCGGAACGATAATTTCTTTAGGTAAGCAAGCTCTTATGATATTATGGGAATTTTTGTGGACATAAAATGAATAAGTATAGACACAATTAAGAATTAAAGTTCCGGATGCCAGTGCTGTATTGGCGGTTAGTTTTTCACCAAAATAAGCTCCTAAAATGCTCAAACCGGTTATGGGTAGTATACCGTAATCAATAATTTTATTTGTTTTATGGCCATTATGTGTGGAAAAAATTATTTGTTTATCCCTTGGTGTCATATTGTGAATACTTTTTTTTGTTTCAATTAAAGCAGAGGCAATAGCGGTATTTTGAAGATCTAATTTTTTTGAAGCATATTTTAACGAGGAGTATGACGCTATGCCCAGTGAAAGTAATTGAAATAAAATTTGTTCGGACGGTTTTTTTAATACAAAGAAAGAGCTTGTAAAAACACAACCGCTAATAAAGAGATACATTAGGTTTCTACGCATTTCTCCTTTAAGAAGCGGCACTAATGCATTGGTATTTGAATAGATTTTTTCTTGAAAATTTTCTAAAGTTTTTTCTATCATTTTAATTAGCTTTTTGAATTGGGAATTTAATAGGATTAATCTTTGATATGTTCATTTCTCAGTGTAGGTAGATGTATACCCTGTGGTAAAGTAGATTTTATTTTTTTAAGTGTTTGATGAGCATTTTTAAGTCTTAAAAGATTTTCTCCCGCAACGGTAACTGCAAAACCGGTTAGAGCATATCCGACATAAACGGGAGTACTTAAGGTGCAAGCTGTTAATGTTAGAATGGATATATTTGATATCGTGCTTATTTTGTTTGTTTTTTTGTTAAATGAGATAATGGCTTTATCTCGGATTGAATAAAAAGGAGTGGATAAAAAATTTAAAGTTTTTGCATTGGAATTTAAAATTTCGTTTCGTTCAAATTTTTCTTCAGCAGATGAAAAAAGAGCAACTTTTGCCTCTTCTTTTTGGCGTTTGGCTCTTAAAAGAGAAAGACCGGTTAAAGAGGCGAGGGATATAATGCCTAATTTATGATCCAAAGATTTATTCTCATTTGTAAGTGTTAGAGCGGTAATGGTTGCAAAAATGGTAAATATTTGAAAAAGTGCTTTTTGGTTGCTAATTGCAATGGGAGTATTTTGATAATTTTCAACTTCATTATTAAGATAGTTTTGAATGCGCTGATGATTGATATACCCCGGATGAGAAGTAGATATTTGTTTAAACATACTTGTTCTCTTCCTCTAAATGGATTTTTTTATTCGCAGCTTGTATATAAGCATAAGCGATGAATGCCAAGTATCCACTGATAGTTAATGTATTAAACACGTTATCTGTGGAGCTTAGTTTTGTACACATCATCATAAGAAGTATCAAGACACTAAGTAGGCAAGCCTGATATACACCGGCAAGAGCTTTTTTTTGTGCGAGAGGTGTTTTTTGATTTATTTCTTCTTGTATCTTTTTATTGTACATGCTTACAATCCCTGTTTTTCAAATAAAACGATGGGCATTATAATAAAAAATTGCCAAAAAGTCAAGTAAAAAGAGTGATAACACTTTTTCTTTCTAAAAAATATAAGAGATTTAAATTGTTAAAAGAATCAATGTGTAAGTGAAAAAAATCAAAAAAAGCCCCTTTTTTTTGAAAAATAATAGGAAAAATATAAAAATTGTGCTATACTTAAGAAATAAAACTGAAGAGGGGGGGGGGCGTTAATGAAAAAGGATTTGGCAGAAAAAGAGAAAAAAGCACGTTATATTTTGTCCGAAATTTCAAAATATAATATTAAAAATATGGCGGCTCTTTCGGGAAGTGAACGACGATCTTTTAGAACCTTATTGTTTGAATATAATCAGCTCGGGGCTGATCCTGAATTTCGCCCAATATTAGAAAAATTAGAAACAAAATTTGTTTTACCGATGGATTTAAAAAAGGTGGTTGGTAAAGGCTCACGTTCTAAAACAGATAAAAGTGAACGCAACTGGATGTATTATCAACGGGATGAAGAACATGATAAGGTGATAGAAGCCGTTGAGAAGGAAATAGTGCAAACAAAAATTATTGCCGAAAAAAATCCCCGCCTTATTATTGAACAGTCTGAAGAGGCAAAAAAAGCTACCTCAGTCAAGAAAAGAAAACCATCAGAAATAGCAAATGAAAAAGCTAAGACCGAAGTTATGAGGGCAAATAAGCAAAGTTCGCTTGATAAATCCCTTTCTACGATAGACAAAACCACTTTAGAGGTTAAAAAGGCTGTTTCTCCAAAATCTCCGACTAAAACTGAGGCGGCTATGAAGAAATTAAAAGACGCCTCCTTGTTTAAAAAAGCACAAATGTTTTCTCAGTCTTTAGATAAACCCGCTCCTGGTGGTAATAAGGGTAAAACAGGTAAAATTATAACCCCCATTCAGCCTGCTAAAACAACAGAAAAAACAACGGATTTAACCCCGTCCAAAGAAAATTCATCTACACTAGAAGAGATTAAAAAAAGGGTACAAACCCTATATAATAAGGGCAAAAATGTGGTTGAGAAGCAATATAAAAATGCCGAAACAGTCGGGGATTATGCAAAGGCTACCGGTGCTGTTGTCGGAAAGGGTGTGTTAAAAGTTGGTGATGCGGTTTGGGGCGGAGTTTCAACTGTTGCGGATGTTTCTGCTAGTGGTGTTAACTGGGCTCTTGAAAAAATCGGTTGTGATTCCAGAATTGTGAACGAGGAGTTGACATATCAAGCTTATAAACGCGATCCGCTTAAGTTTTTAAAGAATATGGTTGTTCCGACAACAGAGGATATTAAAACCGGATTAAGAAGCGATGACAACCTGATGACATTGATTGATCAGGATAATCCTAAAGCATTAGAAGCGTATATCCAAAAGGGTAAAGAAGATATCAATCGCAATATTAAAGGAGCATATGATGGTGGTGATACGCCCTATAATACGGCTTTGCAATATGCCGTTGCTAAAGGGAACATGAAAGTAGCCTCTGTATTATATCAGCAAAGTGGGGTAAATTATAATGGATATAATGCTATGACAGGTGATACGTTATTGATGACGCTTTTGTACGAAACAAGTCCGGATGCTTCTGAACCAGAATACAAGACAGGTAAGTCAAATATCGCTGCTTTACCGCCGGCTCAACAAGAAAAAATGCGTTTTCGGCAGTGTATGATTGATGATTTGATAAGAAATAAATCTGGTATTAACATTCATAAAACAAACAAAGCCGGAAAAGATGCCTTTATGGTGGCAGCTGAAAGTGGTAATCTCTCTGCAGTAGTTGCTCTTTTGGAAAAAGGTGCTAATATCAATAAGACCTGTGTGAGTGGCCGAAATGCTCTTCATTATTGTACGCATAACCAGTTAATGACCGAATATTTGATAAAGTTAGGTGTTAATTGTAATCAGGTGGATAAAAACGGTGAGACACCATTGATGTTTGCGTTAAGAAATGGGGATAGAAATTTAAATTGTATCAGTATGCTGTTAATGGCTAGTGATGAAAAAGGCGTTGCCAAACTAAAAGAATCCAAATACTGTTTAAAAAGATTAGATGCTTTATTGGCAGATAAAGAACAGGCAAAAAAAATGGTGATGATGGTGGAGGGGCATCCGATGGCTGCGTTGTTTAAAGAACGTTATCCTAAAGAGGCTGAAAAACTAGCTCAGCAAATAGCTGAAGAACAAAAAAAACAAGAAACAGCATCAACAAGTGAAGCGTTGGCTAATGAAACGTCAACTAATGAAGTAGCTGCACAGTCTCAAAAGCCGGTAACAGAAGCAAATACTTCTAACGGAGAAATTTCTCCTAAAAAAGATGAACAAACTTTGGTTGTGCAAGAAACTTCCCCAAAGACAGAAAGTGCAAAAACAGCAGAAGTTGATAAAACAGACTCGGCAACACAGTCAACGTCCTCTCAACCGGAAAATAAAGGGGTATTAGCCGCGTTAGAACAGGTTTCTGATGCTCTTGAAACTCCAAAGGATCAAAGTGTATCAGAAGAAAAGCCTCTGTCTTCGGCTATTGCACAAAATGCAACAACTGTTTCCTCTAAAGAAAAGAATGATACAGATAAGACGCTTGCGGTTGTAGCAAACAACCATTTAACTGAAAGATAAAATTTCTTATTCAAGTATAAAAAAAACGCCAATCAGTAGATTGGCGTTTTGTAATAATCTCACAGACCGATTATTTTAAACAACTTGAAACTTCGGCTGCAAAATCTTCATTTTTCTTTTCCAAACCTTCACCAAGAGCAAAGCGGACATAGCTTGTTAAAGCAACATCTGTACCCAACTCTTTTGAAGCTTCGGCAATAACAGCCTTAACTTTTTTATCCGGATCCATGATGAATGCTTGTTCCAAAAGAACAACTTCTTCGTGGAATTTGCGAATACGGCCTTCAACCATTTTTTCAATAATATTAGCCGGTTTACCGCTGGCTTTAGCTTGTTCCTCATAGATGGATTTTTCATGAGCCAAAGTATCTGCATCAACGTCTTCGATTTTTAAGAAACGCGGAGCAGAAGCTGCGATATGCATGGCAATCTTTTTGCCAAGATCATTTAATTTTGCTTTATCGCCAGTGCTTTCTAAGGCAACTAAAACACCGATTTTGCCTTGATTTGGAACAACGGCAGTATGCATATAAGGAACAACAACACCGTTTGAAACTGAAACCTGAGCGGCTCTTCTTAATGTCATATTTTCGCCGATTTTAGCAATTAACTCTGTCAAAGTGGCTTCAACGGTTTTTCCGTCAACAACCTCTTGTTTCATTGTTTCTACATCGCCGTTTGTTTTTAAAGCTGCACCGAGCATTTTTGTGAGCATTTCTTGGAATTCACTGTTTCTGGCAACAAAGTCTGTTTCAGAGTTTAATTCAACGATAGCACCCTTGTTATCTTCAACAATAACACCGACCAAACCTTGAGAGGCGATACGACCGGCTTTTTTCTCAGCGACTGAAAGACCTTTTTTTCTTAAAAAGTCAATAGCACCATCTAAATCACCGCCTGTTTCTGACAATGCTTTTTTGCATTCCATCATACCGGCACCTGTTTTTTCACGCAGTTCTTTAACTAAAGCTGCTGTAATTTCTGCCATTTTTTGCTCCTTTAAAATAAAAATTAAAAGTTTAAAACGAGGGGAGTCAAAAACTCCCCTTGCGATAAAAAGCCTTAAGCTTTTGGTGTTTCTGTTTCTGCAACAGGTTCAACAACAGCACCCAAATCAACACCAGCTGCTTTTAATTCAGCTTGCATACCGTCTAAAACAGCGGCACTGATTAAATCGCAGTACAGGTTGATAGCTCTGAGAGCATCGTCATTACCTGGGATAGGGAATTGAATACCATCCGGATTTGCGTTTGAATCGCAAATTGCAACAACAGGAATGCCTAATTTTTTAGCTTCGCTGATTGCAAGCTCTTCTTTTGGAGCATCAATAACGAAGATTAAATCAGGACGACCGTTCATGTTTTGAATACCGCCTAATGAGGAGAACAATTTTTCACGTTCACGAGCGATGTTCAATTTTTCTTTTTTTGTCAAACCGTTTAATTCGCCTTTTTCGGTTTTTGCGTCAATGTCTTTTAAGCGTTTAATGCTTGAAGAAATTGTTTTCCAGTTTGTAAGCATACCGCCGAGCCAACGATGGTTGACATAAAATTGACCGCAACGCGTTGCAGCTGTGGCAATAGGTTCCTGAGCTTGCATTTTTGTGCCGACAAATAAGATTTTGCCGCCTTTGGCTGCAACATCACGAACAGCTTCTAAAGCTCTGTGCAACATTGGTTGAGTTTGTGTTAAGTCCAAAATGTGGACTCCTTCACGAACACCGTAGATATACGGACCCATTTTCGGGTTCCATCTGCGGGCATTATGTCCGAAATGGACGCCATTTTCAATCAATTGACGAATTGTAATTGTTGGAAGAGACATAATTTTTCCTTTCTTTTTCCAGTTAAACCTCTGCAAAGCAAGATATAGAAAAGATTTCTACACTGGAAGCGTCATTCATACATTGTATCAAAAACGCCGCTCTGCATGTGTGATAGTTAATATTAAAATACGCCCCATTTACTATGGGACGTATCCTTATACACTTTTTTTTTATAAAAATCAACAGAAAAAAGCGTTTTTTATAAAAAAATTATAACTCTTGTTTGCGACTAAAGGTATAAACCCCCTCATCAATGGACCACTTAACGGGATTAAATCCGGCAGCGTTAACGGGAGCCCCTTTAATTTGCAAACTTTTAATTTTATTTTTATTGTCAAAAGTAATGGTCGCATCATTTGTATAATTGATTGAAATGCGATGTGTTTTACCTCTAAGCGTAACCCTTTTTTTTGTTGTTTTAACGTTTGACATTTTTCCCTCCTTAATTTTCAAATCCATTGTAGCTGAGGATTAAAAAAAAATCAAGTAAAAAATATTAAAAAGAGAAAAAATACAATCAATTATTTAAAGGCAGGGTTGTTTATTTTATTTATCTGGAACCGGCTTTGTTTTTTTGAGCTGATAGAGATATATTTGTCTGATTTAAAACTATCTTTTGTCCTGATTTGTTTAATGTTTTTAATGTGCTGAGGTGGCTTTTGTTTTTAGCTTCTTCAAGTTTTTGTTGTGCAAGATAAGTAGCTTTGTTGGCTTTTAAGAGTTTTTCTGTGTCATTTACAACTTTTGTTACAGCTGTTTTTTTGTTGTGAGAGCCTTTTAAAGAAAGATAAGGTTGCACGAGATTCTTAGCCTCTAAGCGGGTAGCGTTAATTTCTTCGGCCCGTAAATCTCTGCCGTATTGTTCCGTTTTGATTTGTATCAGTGCTAAAGAGGTGAGTTCTTCGGCCAGTTTGTTTGCAATAGGAGAATTATAAAGCCCCTCATCTTTGGCTCCAATCATTTGCGTAACATAAGCAGCACAATGTTTTGAGAGCAACTCAGCATGTTTTTTTCTGGCAATTGGATCCGTTTTTGGGGGGAAAGGGTTTTCTTTAATTTTATTGTTATGTAAATCTGCCACAATCCGACGAGATAATCTTCTTAGAGAAAATGAGAATAACGGTTTACCGTTTTTGTCTTTTTTTTGGCGGCCTTGTTTGTCGCAGACAGGTAAGGTGGCTTTAGCTAAATTTCTTTTGTCTATGATATCGGCTTTAAGTTTTTCTTTACCTTTAAAATTTTTTAATAACCCTTGATAGTGCATATCGTTTGCGAGCCATTCAACAAGAATGCTTGGCTTTTTATCCCCGATGTATTTTTCTTTATACATGTTTTTATTTTTAGCTGTATAACGAGAGTAGAGGAGATCTCTGGCACAGATATCAGAAATTTCATATTCAAACCCATCAATATTTTTTTTATCGGGATTTTTGGTGGTTCCCATATTCTGCAACAAATCTTTGATTTCCAGTTCTTTTTCTTTTTCATGGGTGGCAAGGCCGGCTATTATCTCTTCTTGGGTTAAATTATCTTTTGGAACGGCTACAATCTTTTTGTTTCCGTTTATATCTGTTTTTTCTTTAAAAAAGACTTCTTTGCCCTTGTTTTCACCTGCAGAAAAATAAAGAGTCAGATAAGGTAAAAATTCTTTTTTATCCTCATCAATCAGACCGCCATTTTTGCGAAAATAAGAGCCGTAACCGATAGTTAACCCTGGTTGTTCATCTGCACTGCAGTTATAAAAGCGTAGTGCAGGTTTGCGAGCGGGTATATCGTTGGGTGTTAATGTTGTTAACGGTTCAATTAAGTCTGCTTTTGCTTCAACTTCAAAAAAGGAGCTAACGTTTGCAAATCTGGTTAATAAAGCTTGCCGATCTTTTTGCGGATTATTCAAAATAGGATAGGTGGATTGATCATAAAGGGATGATGCGCTTTTAAATGTTTTTTGTAAATCAGCATCTTCGTTAATAGCCTGAGCCAATTTCTCTATATCCAGATTTTTTAAAGTGGTCTGAACGGCGGCACTGTTTTGCGGGTCCGGTGCCAATATTTTATCAAAGTCGTCCATGTGGTTTTTTGTTTCTTGTGTAATGGGCGAAATGCTTTTTGGCTGTGGAGCAGGAGAGGGTTTTGGCTTTTCTTCCTTACCGGTAAAAAAATTAAGAATAGTATCTATAAAGCTCATCTTTGCCCCCTATAAAAAGTCCCACTTACTATAGTATAACACAAAACAAAAAAAAGAACAACTTTTATCTGGTAAAAGCAAAATATTTTAAGGCGATAAAACTGTAAATTGTCAGAATAACAAGAGCAAAAAATTCAGCCAGATATGGGTTAAAGTTTAAAATTTCTAAAAATAAAATCAATAATAACATATTGATAAAATAACTACCCGCCCAGGTCGTCAGGCATTTTAAATACTCACTGATATAATGCCCTTTTGTATTAAAAACATAAAACTTTTGTGTGAAATAACTGTTAAAAGAAGAAAGAAAGAAACTTAGCATTAAACTAAAATGCGGATTCATCCCTAAATAGACAAATAAGGCATATAACGCATAAGAAAAACAGGTGTTGTAACCACCGACAAGGATAAATCTTATCTTTTGATTTAATCGCATCCAGTGTTTAAAAAGAAGATGATAGCATAAAAAAAGTTTTTTCATGATGTTTATTACGACATTTTTTGTTAATATGATATAAAAAAAGGACGTTTCAAGGCTACAAATGAAACGCCCTTTTTTAATTTAGATGGCTTTACTCAGCACCGCCACCCATTGCGTCACCACCGGCATCCCAGCCACCTGTAAGTGTACTACCGAGAGCGCTTTCGTTACCTGCGTAACCGGCATATTCATTTTTTTCATCGCCGGTAACATAGTCAACAACGGCACCGGCTAAGGCAACAATAGCCAAACCGGCAGCTAAAGCAGCAAGCCATGTCCACTTAATTTTACCGAAAATAGCGGCAAAACCAAGACCGACCAAGCCGAAACCACCAACAATAAAGATAACACTACGAACGTTTTGGAACGTTGCGGTTAAGCGCTCTGTGATTGTTACAAAGACGTTATCCCCTTCGTTAGCAAACGCTGCAGTAGCCATAAATGTAATCGCAAAAAGTGCAACATACGTCAACACCTTAAAATAGCGACTTGAAAATAAAGTTTTCATCATGATGTACTCCCTAATTAAAGTTAAACAATATCTTCACCTACCATTTTACCCCTAAATGGGCAAGTTGTCAATACATTTTTGTATAAAATAAAAAAAATCCCCCTTAAAATTGAAAAAAAGTTTATCCTCATGAAAATAAATAATATTCTTGCTAAAAAACAAAAAATTTGTTATACTTTGTATATGCGAAAAAAAGATAACCAATACGAAATACCGTCTGAAGCTAAAATTTTACTTCTCTCTTGTTGTGCCCCTTGTTCTGTTGAGGTAATTGAGCGATTAAAAAAAGAGGGACATGATTTTAGCGTTCTTTTTTATAATCCGAATATTTTTCCTTTTGAAGAGTATCAAAAACGGTTGATGGAAAATAAAAATCTTTGTCAAAAAGAGGGGGTTTCATTTATAGAATTACCATGGGAAAGAGATATTTGGTGTATAGCGACCCAAGGTCTTGAAAATGAGCCTGAAAAAGGTCGCAGATGTGATAAGTGTTTTGCTCTTAGGCTAAAAAAAGCGGTTGATTATGCCAAACAAAAGGGATTTACACATTTTACTTCTGTTTTAGGGGTTTCTCGTTATAAAAATTTTGAACAAGTAACAAGTATTGCCCTTCAAATTGCAAACGAGGCTGATTTACCTTATATTCCGATAAATTGGCGTAAAAATGGGGGAGAAGATCGCAGGGCCTTTTTAGCAAAGGAAAAAAATCTGTATCATCAAACTTATTGCGGGTGTAAGCCAAGGTAAAAAAGTTAATAAAAATCTGTGGTTATTTTTGAGGGATAAGAGGGGAAGAGTTCTCTTTTTTAAAATGACCTTTTTCCCAGTTAAAAACAAACTCTTCAATTTCTTCATCTGTCATATTACATTTTATTTTTAAAAGAGTTTTTTTAAATATAATTGACTCAGTGCCGTTCATAATTTCATTTGCTGACCATAAATCCAAAATTTTCATTGTAACCCTTTTGTTTGCTTGTTTTTCTGTTTAAAATATAGCATTTTTAAGGGAAATTGTCAAAGATTTAAGGTAAAAAAAACAATTTTTTGTTTTTAAAATAACTTGACAAAACGTATGATCTGTGTTATCATATTCTAAACTTAATATGAGGAGGCTTTTTATGAATAAATCAAAAATGTTAATGCCGTTATTTGCACTATGTATGGTGGGTTGTGATAACCCTAAAGATAAAGATGTACCGACTTTGCCTGTAGGCGATGTGCTTTTGATAGATGATGAAAAACAGGTTTTGGTAGAAGGGCATGATTTTGTCTCGGAAGAGGGATTGGATATAGATGAGTTAATTATAAATGATCAAGATGAAAAGGCATCCCAACTTCACAAAGATAAGGATTATGTGATTGCTCCTTATGACGATCAGTTCTTTCAAGATAAGGAATTTTATGACTTTTTGCGGCAGCTTGAATTGGCAGAAGCAGAAAAATCGTCGTTGAAATATTCCTCTGTTTCTATTATGGATACGGATGATAATTTGTATGAAATTGCCGTTAGTAAAGAGGCTGAGGCTTTTGAAATTCAAATAAATGCCAAAAAGATTATTGATAGTAAAGATTTGTCTCCTTCTAAATTAAATGATTTAAGGCCGATTATGTTAGATATTTTAAAAGATATCAATCAAATGGCTAAAGATGAGGAGGAATTAGCCTTAATTGCACCGCGTCGTTCATTAGGCCGTATTGTTAAGGCTGATGTAAATCGTCATGTTATTAAACGCTCGCGTTTAAACGGACGGGTTGAAAAAGCTCAAGACCGTATTATTGAAAATACACAAAAGGCTATTCATATCTACAAAAATCAAAACTCTTTAGATAATGAAGATGTTTTACCGGCTCAAAAAACAACGTCGGAGGTACAAAGAAAGATATCGCATAATCGTTGGCTACAAAAAAGCTATGTATCCCGTCAAAAGGATTAAAAAAAGCTCCCATTTGGGAGCTTTTTTTACAATGAAATAATGCCGTGAAAAAATGCATATATTGCCACAAATGCCGTTGCGATAATAATGATACACAAGGCTTTTTCAGACTCACTGAAAATATAAGGCGTCGTTGCTTTTCTGCGTTCAAAAAAGAAACGGGCTCCTTGTTCGTGGCGAGAAATCATATAAAGCGGGATACCGATAGCAATAAAGATAACCGCCATCAACAAATAGCTTAATCCGGCAGCATAAATAAGCCAAACAGCATAAATAGAACCGAAAAATCCTGTTACAAGGGCTGTAAAACGAGAAATGCCGGCTGCTTTTTGAAACTCATGATCCTCGCAAATTTTCCACAGGTATAAGGCACTCATCAAATAGGCCGGCAAAACCATAACCCCTGTAATGGAAAGCATTGTATTCCAAGCATTGGTTGAAAAATAGACAAGAGCCATGGTTAGTTGCATTAAAAGGCTGGTAATCCAAAGAGAAATATTTGGTGCTTCATTTTTGTTTTCATGGGTAAATATTTGTGGAAATGAGCCGTTTTTTGCCATAGTATGTGGCATTTCAGCCACAATCATTGTCCAAGACAGCCAACTGGCCAAAATGGCGATAATCATACCGATATTCATTAAATAGCTACCCCATTTGCCGACAATCAGTTCTAAAACACCGGCTGTTGATGGGTTCGGTATTTTAGCTAGTTCTGCTTGAGAAAGAACACCAAATGGTAAGACAGAAAGCAAAACATAAATAATTAAACACCCTAAAAATCCGACAAAAGTTGCTTTACCGACATCAGATTGTTTATCGGCTCTGCCGGATAAGACAACAGCTCCTTCAATACCAATAAAAGCCCATAAGGTAACAAGCATTGTATTTTTAATTTGTTCGTGAATACTTCCCAGTTTATCGTCAACCCCTTGTCCCCAAAAGTCAAAGTCAAACTTGTCAAAATTAAAGACTGCTCCGACAATAATGATAAATAATACCAAAGGTACGATTTTAGCGATGGTAACGACAAGGTTGATAAAAGCCGCCTGTTTAACGCCTCTTAAGACCAAGAAGTTAAAAAACCAAATCAAAACCGATCCGCCGATGATGGAGTTTAAATTATTTCCACCCGTAAAAACACCGGGGAAAAAGTAGTTAAAGGCATCCATTGTAATTACGGCATAACCAACGTTGCCGAAAATTTGGCACAGCCAGTAACTCCATCCGATATTAAATCCCATATAAGGTCCAAATCCCTCTTTGGCATACATATAAATGCCGGAGGTTAAGTCCGGTTTAACATTAGCAAGTATACGAAAGGTGTTGGCGATAAAATACATACCGATACCGGTAATAACCCACGCAAGTATAACACTGCCGACAGAAGCGGACTGAGCCATATTCTGTGGCAGAGAAAAAATTCCGCCGCCGATCATGGAGCTGACGACAATAGCAGCCAGTCCAAAAATGCCAAGTTTGGCGGAAGATGTTTGTTTCACATTATTTTTTTTCATAACGATAAAATCTCCTTAAAAAAGGGCGACTGGATAGCCGCCCGTCAATACTATTTTTTAACGTGGGCAAGCGGTGCAAATTCAAAATTTAAAAAACCAAGTGCCGTTAAACAATAGCCGAAAGATTGCGTAATATTGACATAGTTGTGAAAAAACTGAAATTCACTGTGTTTTTCAACGCCTCTGAGTTCCAATTCATGATTTAAAGATTTTGTCAACCACATTTGAGCGTGTGCCTGAGCGATATCATCATCAATAAAGGTATCAAAATATTCCACATATTCAGCAGCCCAACCGCCGATAAATTTACCGCTTTTGTCTTTTCCCCATACGATGCCGACACCAGTTGCGATGGCTTTGTGTTCTTCACGTCTGGCTCCGTTACCTGCCATAATAACCTCTAGAACGGCACCGTGTTTAAATTGGTCTTTTACCGCATCTACGGGAACAATATTGCCGAACAATTCAGGAGGCAAAACAGAAGTGTAGGGAACAACGTTAAAGTCTTGAATTTTTGCCTCTAAAAGAGCAGAGTCATAGCAAAATGTTTCAAAAGGTTGTGGTGGAATGCCATCCTCGGCCTGACCCGCACCTCCTGTATGAAATGCCAGTGTCGGATATCTTGTACCAAGAGCTAATTGATTTGATTCAGTCATAAATTTCTCCTTTCAAATTAAGTTAAATAAAGTGAATTTGTGAATAATTATGCCTTTTTGATATAAGTCTTTTGTCTTTAAAATCAATGAGATATATTCTTTTGTCGGGGTTGATGAAAAACAAAGAAAAGCCCATATCATTTTTGCTGAATTAAATTTTATCAATCAAAAGGAGACAAAAATGAAAAAATTGATGTTACCGCTTTTTGCATTTGGTATGGCTTTTGCTGTTTTTGGAGCAAATGCTGCTGAAATTGAGGGTAAAGTTGTATCTAAAAAGGATAATGTTATCCATGTACAGCCGACAAATTCAAATACCCCGACAGAGCTTAAAATGACGCCAAATACCCGTTATTATGAAAAGGAAGAAAAAAAATCTGCGGCTTCAGCTGACGTGGATGTTAATGAATTTGTAGAAGTTATTTATTCCATTGATCCAAAAACAAATGAACCGGTTATTGATGAAATTATCGTTGTGGATATGTTAGATTAGATTTTCTTGTTTTAAAAAAGCTCTCTAATTTTTTAGAGGGCTTTTTTTTTATGTAAAAATGGTAAAAAAAGTTGTCAAGCACACATTTTGGTGCTAAACTAAATATATTGGGGTAAAAATATCTATCGGGAGGGCCGGATGACAGAAAATCAACGCAAAAATCAAAAATTGCCAAAAAACGTTGGTCCACTGGTAATTCCTGAATATTATCAGGAGCAGGAAAATAAAAGAAAGGCACTGAACCGTATGCTAGAGATGGGGTATCCGGTTAACTTAAGTGATGATTTTGGTTTTCCTTCTGCAGATGATATTTTTGAAATTAAAAATGATGTTATTATGTCTATGAGCTCTAACAATCAGGTGTTGCATACAGCACAGTTTGTTGAAAAAAGTGTTTATTTCCCAGATGATTTTGAGCTCAAGGTTGGCACGCAAATGAGGAGAATGCAAAATGAAATGCGTGTTTACCAACTGACAGTTCCTTCTAAAGAACTCTATCAACATTTTAAAAGAAGAACGCTGAACATGTTGCGTGAAAAAAGTAAATTAACCCCAAATGAGCAAGTTTTTTTGGGGGTGCTTGAAAATGAAAATATATCTTCGTTTTATGATTTGGCAATTGAAACAAAAGCGTTTGATGAAAATTTAGTATCAAAAATGCTTGGTAGCTTAGATGAGGGTAAGCTAAAGGATACGGCTAGAGAATTAGCTGTAGCAAAGCTAGAGTCAACTTTTGCTTTACAGTATTATATGAAGGCTTTAGGAACAAAAGATTTGCCTTCATTAAAGTTTCAGGGGTATGGAGCTTTTAAAAAAAATACACAAAGGTTAATGCGTTCACGAAATGAAGATTATATTGAGGATTATAAATTGGATTTGTTGGGTTCTTACGCGGCACATGAGTATTTGTTTAAACAGATGCGAAATACACCACGGTGGCGAGATGTTTCTGCTTATATGAACTGGCATAATTTGTACCCAAAAGTAGATGAATTACCACAATCTTTTGAATCTGCTTTTAAAAAGAATTATGGAGAAAATAGTTTTTTAGAAGAAACATTTAAGCATGTATGGGATGAGTATCAGGCTGTTGATGAAGGTATTAAAGGCATTTCCGCATTTGCTCAAAAAATTGCAACCAATGGAGATGGGTTTGTGCCATATTATAGGACGCCGGGTCTATATTGGTCCTGTTATGGTTCTAAGGATAATAGTGATGAAATTGCTAGAGCAACGGGTGCTTCATATAATGTTATTAGTGAATTAGCAACAGAACTTGATGTAGCAAATGAGAGTGTTGCAGGTCTTATATCGTTGCCGATTGCTGTGGGTAGTTTGGGTTTTACTGGAAACATTGCTCTTGGTGTTTTAGCAGATCGAGCTATTTATTACGCAGGAAAATATACCGTATTTAACAATATGTTAGAAGGAGATATTGAAGAAGCAAAAGAGCATATGGTAAGTTTAACGAAGTCTGTTGTTAAAGAACAAAAGAACCTTAAAGAACAGTTGAAATTTTTTGATGATCCAAGTTTTAAAAAAGTGCTTGAATATGTTTATGGTGAGCTTGAATCTTCTACGGTGCGTGAAGATGAGGCTTTGCGAGAATATTTGGAGGCTGAAATTCAAAATTCTGATGAAAATGATTTTTTTAAAAAAGAGGAATTTAAAGAAAAGTATGAAGAGATGTTGTCTGAACTTTCTTCTATTGAAGGGGTTGATGAGGAGTATAAAACAAAGGCTAGGTCGTTACAAGACGCCCAATTGGAGCTTGAGAGGTTAAGACAAGAACTAAGTGTTTATAATTATTGTCTTAATCGCTATCGGTTGGCTCATATGGAACGAGAAAGAGATGTTAATGGCGTTTTAAAAAATGATGGTAATGAGGTTGCTGTGTCTTCTCAATCAAAAACGGATGACTCTTATTCTGCCGATCGTTTTTCACGAGAAAGAATTTTACAAAAACAACGTATTAAGCCTGTTTCATTTTTAAAGGATGAATCACCAGCACAAACAGATGTTGTATCTGATTTGGTGGATAAAACATGTGCATACTATATGGAGGAGTTTTTTGCAGGTGCTTCAGAAATTTATCCTATTAATCCTTTATCTTTTTCTGGATATTTAAATTATCGTGAGGTTCAACGACGATCTGATTTTTATGATAAGGTGCAACGACGAATTAGTTTTGATCGACGAGAAAAAGTATTAGATGAATTAAAATATTTATTTTTTTCTAATGAGAGCCCGGATATAAAAAAATTAAAGCTTACTCCTAGAGTGGAAGAGAATTTAGAATTATTAAAAAAAAGTGCAGAAATTGATTTAGAAAAAATAGAAGATCCTAAACAGAAAGAAGATGCCGAAAAGCGTGTAGAGAGATATGAGGGTATTGATACATTAAAAACAACTTATTATGAGCTTTTATCTTGTGTAAAATTATATGGAGAGGGAAAAGCTTTTTTAGATGAAGATGTTTTTGATGATATTAAAAGAAATGTTGCTTTTTCTGATAGCGGTAGAAAAAAAAGTTTAGAAATTGAAAGAAAAGGTGGTGTTGATGATTTTAGTACTGGGATGATTTTTGCAACAGATAGAGATATTTTTGAAGATATGATACGTGTTTTAGCAACTTCTTCACAATACAAAAAAGTGTGTCAACAAAATGGATGGGTTAACCAAAAAGGTGAACCTGATTTATCAAAGATTGTGCCACAACCAAAACAGATGGGAAATGTGGCAGAATATGAAATGTCTCTTGCAAATGCCACTCAAAAAAGATTTTTTGAATTGTTAAAGGGGTTTGAAAATTATAGAAAAAAAGAGAATGAGACAGAAAAAGATCAAGAGAATCGGGGTGTGCAAGGAGGACAAAAAGGAAAAGAGATAAAAGAACAATCGGCAACAGTAGATGTGGCGGCAAGATTGGAGCAGTATGCTGAAGCGCACAATGTATCCTATGTTCCGGTTGTAAAAGAAAGGGAGCTAAGTTAATTTTTTATTTGTAATATTAATTTTTTATGTTAAACTAAAAGTATAGAGTTAAAATTTAATTTAGGAGGTTGAAATGTCAGATTTTAGTAGGGCTGTTAATGATTTATTGGAACTGGAAAGAAAGGCCAATAAAGGATGGAGTGATGGGCAAATGTGGGTTGTGGCAGGGGGGATAGCTGCTGCTGTACCACTTGCGGGTAAAAGCTTTGAGACGTTGACAGGATATGGTGCTGAAAAAGCGACGGACTGGAATAGATCAGCGTCAATTTCTTCTACTCGGATGGCCAAATATAATGATGATATTAGGGATTGTATAGAAAAGGGTTTAAATATTTCAAATATGCCAGATGAATGTACGATGCGATTTGTTGTACCTGGAAGTGCAGATTCTAAAAAAGTTGAAGGGTTTATGAAATTTTTAAAAGATATAGGGTTTGAAGAAGGTCGTCATTTTGAGTGTCGAGATGCGGGAAATTATGCAGAGAAACGTATATCCGCATTGGAAGCTGAAGTACAAAATATAGATAACTTATTGAAGGGTGAAAATCTTTCAGCAGAGTATATAACGGAGTTAAATAAGAAAAAAACTAAAATCGTAGGTGAGTTGGGAAGAGTTCAAAAAACAACGAAAAATACAGGTATGGTTTTTAGAATTTTTGATCCTAATTTGACATCAGGGTATTTAATGTCAGATGCTGCAAAAAATATTAAGATTGGCGGACTAGGTGAAGAAGCAGAAAGAGTAAGCCTTTCAAACAAAATAAAGGTAGGTGACAGTAATGCATTAATGTCATGGGATGCAAAATCACATGGGAGAAAAAGGTTTGTTTCTCCGTTTATGAAGGAACTATCTCGGTATTATGGTATCCCTAGCGATTGTGCTCAAACGCTTTCACAACTAAAATATTCTTTTAAGCCTATGGGAAGAAAAGCTGTGGAGGGTCTGGCTGAACTAGCGGCGGGAGCTGGTAAGGGTGTTAATTCGCTGACGACAGGTGTATCAAAGGGCGGCCTGATAAAAACAGGGGTCAAGATTTTTTCAAGATTTGGTGTGGGAACTTTTGTTGCCTATAAGGGTCTAGAATTTTTATTTGGTGATGAGGTTAATGAAATACATGATTTTACCAGATCTTCAAATAGTGCTAGTGCTTCACTTTCACAAAGTGATAGAGATAAGGTTTTGAAAGTGTTAAACTATGCTGTTTCTCAGGGAAATGCTGGATTTGAGGATGTAACTCCTGAAAGATGCAAAAAAGTAAAAGAGATTTATGAAAATGGAAAACTGAGCGGTGCAAAAGTTGTTAATTTTGAAAATGCAGCGCTTGCAATTTATGATAGTCCTGCTTATCCAGATATAAAAACGTCTACACTGGGGCGTAGTGCTGAAAAGAATATTACTAATCAAGATGCCAACGAAGGATCAGGTATGAAAATTTCTACTAATGACTATGATGGTTATTAATAAAATCAAATAGTTGTAAAAAGTAATTGACGGTATATATTTTCTCTTGTATAATATAAGTATTATGTATAGATACTTTTGAGGAGGTTGCCAATGGATTATGATCAAGTGCGTGAGAATCTGAATGATTTGATAAAAAAGTGTCCTTTTATATTTGTTAAAGATCAAGGACAATTAGTAGAAAATGATTTTGATGGAGAGGTTGAAGATTTTGAGAACCGTAATCTTGATGTTTCTCAAAATTTAAAAAAATGGTCTGATTTAGATTTGGATGAGAAAAAGGCATTAATAGATTATTTTTCTTCTTTTGATCAAAGTGATGATGAAAAATTGCTTGTACAAGATCTTGTTTTGTATACAATGGAAGCTAATTATTATGAAGAGGATGAATTAGTTCTTACACCTTCTGAAGCGAACGCTAAGTGGAGGCTGGGTTTTTATAGTCAATGGCGAGCAGATGGAGATGAAGATGAACACGAATTAAATGTTGCTTTCAAAAAGTTAAAAGAAATGGTTGAGGCACAGGTTTCCAAAGATACTCCTCAAAAGAAAGCGACAAGAGCTCTTAGAAAGGCTGTTTTGGGCAAGGATGTGTCTAAAGTTGTTGACGCCATAAATAATGGGGCTGACCCAAATGTTTATATTACTACTAACAACAAAGGCCTTAAGTTAACAGCATTAGGGGCCTCGGTATTAAATATGGAGCCGAAGATTGTTAAAGCTCTTTTGGATGCTAATGCTGATATTATTTTAAAAAGAGAAGATGGTAGTGAGGTGTCAGCTCTTGATTTGGCAAAACAAGTAAAGGAAAAACACCCTGATCAGGCTGCAAAATGTGATGAAATTATTGAAATGTTGCAAAAAGCAGAAGTTGAACAAAAGCAAAAGAAAGTGAATGAGGCCTTGGTCCAAGCGGTTAAAGAAGGTTCACTTAAAAAAGTTCAAGAAGCCTTAAAAGAAGGTGCTGATATATCATACAAGGTAAATGATAAAACAGTATTGCAACAGGCCGAAGAATTGATGAAAGAAGATGCAGCTAAGTATCAACCGATCGTTGATGAGTTGAAAAAACATGAAGCGGAGAAAAAAAGACAAAAAGCAACTCAAGATTTGATTCAAGCAATCAAAGAAGGATCTGTTGAAAAAGCTCAGGCAGCTGTTACTGCCGGTGCAGATGTAAATGTGATTGTAAATGAGGCTCAGGATACCATTTTGCATGAGGCGGTTAAAACAGGAAATGTAGCATTGGTGAATCCGCTTTTGGTTGTTGGCGCAACCGATTACACTCTTAAAAACAAAGATGGGAAAACTGCTCTTGATTTGGCACGTGAGTTGTTGCAAAAAGAGGCTGATCCGGCTAAAAAGGCTCAATATGAGGCTATCGTTGCTTCTCTTGAAAAGGCAGCCGGTATAACAACAGCACAAGCGGAAGTTAAATTCCCCAATAAGGCTCCTGAAACAACGTGGGAAGCATGGTACGCTGAGGGAGCACAGCATTGGGATGAAAAAGTCAGTCAGCTCATTGCTACTTTGTCGCCGGAAGAACAAAAAAATCCGGAGAGTAATCCGACTGTTAAGCTTTATATGGAAATTAAATCCCATTATGCTGCTTTACACGAAACAGAGGTCAAAAGAAATAAAGAGACGAACAAAGCTGAGAAAAAACGCCTTGCAACACAGATGCTTGCAACAATTAAAAAGTTAAATGATAGCGAAGAGTCAGCGGTTGTTACAAAGTTAAGTGATGCGGAAAAATCCAACTTAGTTAAAGCGAGTGATTTTTTGCAAGAAGAGTTGAAATCTCTTGAACGGGAACATAAAAAGCCTAAAGAAGCTAAAGAAGCTAAAGATGTCAAAGTTACTGTTCCGCCCGTAGGCCCGACCATTGTTGATGGACCGGGTGGTAGACCTGGTACCTCTCAACCAGGTGTTGGAGAAACTGGTGGCACAGGTATGGGGACCGACAAAGAAAAAGCCAAAGTTGCTTTGGCTGAGGCCAAACATGATGGTTCTCAAGAAAAGAAAGGATTTTGGGAACGAAATCAGGAATGGATTTGGTGGGTTCTCGGTATTATTGCTGCAGGGACACTTGCATTTTTTGCCTTTAGAAAAGGCGGCTGGTTGAATAAGGATAAAAAAAGTTCTTCTTCATCAGCTGTTGTGAATTCCAATTCCAATTCTAATTCTAATAATAATTCAAATACAGGCAATGATAATACAAATACCAATACCGGTGGTTGCAATAGTGATTGTATTTGCAACAATACAAATAACAATACAGACAACAGTACCGGAGTGGATAATACGCTTCAAAATAGTGGAAAATTATATTCTGCTAAAGAAGCAAATGACATTATTGCTTCAAATTTGACGCAGTTATTCACAAAAGAAAAATAGAATCGGATGAAAAAATAAAAAAGTCTGGGAATTTTCTCAGGCTTTTTTTGTTTCTTAAATATTATTGATAAATATATCTTGAAAATACCGTTTTTTTGTGCTAATCTCATTTAAAGTTGATATGGTTATTGTTTTTTGTTTTAAATACAATGGCTTAATTTGGTTAATTTATTTTTTTTAATATCATTTAGGAGGCTTTATGAGAAGAAAATTAATCGCTGGTAACTGGAAAATGAATGAGACAAAAAAAGAGGGCTTAGCACTGGCAAAAGGTGTTTTTGAAGCTGCCGCAAAACAAAAAATTGATTTTGATGTTTTAGTTTGTCCGCCGATGAATTTATTGCCGTTAGTTGCTGAATTGCCGCATGATAATGTTGCTTTAGGCTCTCAGGATGTTTCTTTGGCACCAAAAGATTTTGGTGCGTATACCGGTGATGTTTCTGCTGCTCAAGTTGCCGATTTGGGTGCTTCATATGCTATTGTCGGCCATTCTGAAAGACGGGCAATGCGTCATGAAACAGATATTGTTGTTCGTGAAAAAGCGGTTAACGCCATTTCAAAAGGTTTGATTCCGGTGATTTGTGTCGGTGAAACTTTAGAGGAGAGAGAGCAAGGACAGGCGTTGGATGTTGTTTGTCGTCAAATCAGAGAATCTGTTCCCTCTACATCAACGGCTGAAAATACGGTTATTGCTTATGAACCTGTTTGGGCTATTGGTACCGGTAAGGTTCCTTCTGTTGCTGATGTTGAAGAGATGCATACCGCCATTCGGGCTGAAGTTTCAAGTCTTTTAGGTGCTGAAGTTGCCGATGGCATGCGTTTGTTGTATGGTGGTTCTGTTAAACCCTCTAATGCAAAAGAGCTTTTAAATGCCAAAAATGTTGATGGTGCTTTAATCGGTGGTGCCAGTTTAAAAGTTGAAGATTTTTGGGGTATTGCCGAAACACAATTATAATCCGGAGGTTATATGAAAAAGGCGTCTATCTCCTCTTTGGTGACTACAATTTGTTTGATGGGGATAAGTTCGTTTGCCTCTGCGGATGAACTTTCTCATCAAAAGATCAAGTCTTGTTTAGCTAAAATGCCGCCTGTTATTCTTGTCAGTCAGGATATCAGAGATATGAATTTTTCTAAAAGTCAACGGGTAGATGCCCTTTGGGATTATGAAACAAGTCAAAAAGGCAAAGGTGTGGCACAGTATTATGAAAATGCTTTTTGTCAGGCGAAAATAGCCGTTTATACGGATAATCAGTCCCGTATTGGTAACAATAAGGTGCAAAGAGCGTTGAAAGATAAAATCAGTGTCTTTCCCTTTTATAATCAAAAAAATTTAAAAGTAGGTAAGTTTAAATTTTATGGAGCGTATGGTGAAGATGAAGATATCTCCAATACGTTGCTATTGTCTGCATATAAAAACAACTTTGTAAAAATCAGGGTTAGTTGTTCTGTTTTGCCGCGGTTTTCTAAGACAGAATATACATATAAAATCAATGAAATGACAACCGTTTTTACAGAGGGCGTTGCTGAAGCATTAGAAGCTTGTTTTTAGTATAAAGAAGCAGAGGGGAATTTTTCCCCTCTTTTTGTTATAAAAAAGCACTTGATTTTTTTTAATTTTTTTTGTAAAAATAGTGCTATGAAAAAATCCTATTTTTTAAAAAGATTACTCCTAATACCCGTAACTCTTTTTGGTATTATGGCTTTGAATTTTTTGTTTGTTCAACTGGCTCCTGGTGGTCCGGTTGAACAAATGATGATGAAATTAGAAACAGGACTTTCACCTGATGCAACGGCTAGAATTTCAGGAACGGCCTCTATGGTTGCATCCGGAGCGGTAAAAGAAAATGGTTTAAACTCTTCTTATCGTGGTACACAAGGATTAAAGGCAGAACTGCGTGCTGAGCTTGAAAAACGCTTTGGGTTTGATAAACCGCCCTTAGAACGTTTTTGGTTGATGCTGAAAAATTATTTAACATTTGATTTTGGTAAAAGTTTTTATCAAGATAAAACGGTTATAAATCTTATTCTTGAAAAGATGCCGGTATCAATTTCTTTAGGGGTATTTTCAACACTTTTAATTTATCTGATTGCTATTCCTTTAGGGATAAAGCGAGCGATGAAAAAAAACACCTCATTTGACTGGATAAGCGGCTTTTTCCTAACAATTGGGTATGCCATACCATCCTTTTTATTGGCGATTTTTTTAATTGTTTTATTTGCAGGGGGAGAATATTTCAGTTGGTTTTATTTAAAAGGGCTTGTGAGTGATAATTTTGAAAGTTTCTCTTTTTTTGATAAGATAGTTGATTATCTGCGTCATATTACATTGCCGGTATTGGCTTTAACAGTTGGTGGGTTAGCCGGTTTATCATTTTTAACCAGAAATGCATTTTTAGATGAGTTGGGTAAGCAATATGTTATAACTGCTAGATCAAAAGGACTCAGTGAAAAAGCCGTTTTATATAAGCACGTATTTAGAAATGCTATGTTGATAGTTATTGCTGGTTTTCCATCAAT
Organism: uncultured Alphaproteobacteria bacterium; assembly: GCA_937906925.1. GTDB lineage: Bacteria > Pseudomonadota > Alphaproteobacteria > CAAHEQ01 > UBA3637 > RGIG4140. Next base: position 18,312 of record CALCTR010000061.1, on the reverse strand, counting down.
GTTAATTGGTATGCTATTTACAGGTTCTGTGTTGATAGAAGTTATTTTTTCATTAGACGGTTTAGGTTTGTTGGGGTTTGAAGCTGTTCAAAATCGCGATTATCCCGTTATTTTCGGAACACTCTATCTTTTTGCTTTATTGGGCCTTGTACTTAATTTAATTAGCGACTTTATTTACACCCTGATAGATCCGCGTATTCATTTTGAAAAAAGGATGATGTAATGAGCTTATTGTCAAACAGACGCCGAATGGCTTTTCGTAAGAATAAAAAAGCAGTGGTTTCTTGGTATCTGTTTTTACTTATTCTTGTTTTGTCCTTATTTGCTCCTTTTATAGCAAATGATAAACCGATATTTTTATGGCTTAATCACAAACTTTATTTTCCGCAAATAGAGTTTATTTCAGATAAAATGCTGGGGGGAGAGTTGCCGACAAGAGCGGATTTTTCAGATCCGTTTACAAAAGATTTTTTAAAACAGAAAAATGTGTTTGTTCTTTACCCACCGATAAAATATTCTTACGATACGGTTGATTATACTTCTTTGGACCCTTATCCCTCAAAACCACAAAAAAAACATATTTTAGGAACAGATGACCAGGGACGAGATGTTTTTGCCAGATTGTTATATGCTCTACGTATCAGTTTGATTTTTGGTATTATGCTGACTTTTTTTTCAGCCGTTATCGGTGTTTTTGTCGGAGCGGTACAAGGCTATTTTGGTGGAAAAACGGATTTATTTATCGGTAGGTTTTTAGAAATTTGGACTTCATTACCGCAGCTTTTTATTTTGATTATTATTTCCAGCCTTATTGCTCCGTCTTTTTTCTCTTTATTGTTTATCTTGTTATTATTCAGTTGGACACAGCTAACGGGTGTTGTTCGGGCTGAGTTTTTAAAAACACGAGGGCTTGATTACGTTAAAGTTGCTAAAACTATGGGTGTTGGAGATTTTATGATTATGTGGCGTCATATTTTACCAAATGCGTTGGTTGCAACCATAACATATGTGCCATTTATGCTTTCTTCAGCGATTGTGTCTTTATCCGCTTTAGATTTTTTAGGGTTTGGTTTACCGGTCGGAACGCCGGGACTTGGTGAACTTATCAGACAGGGAAAAGAAAATCTCTCTGCTCCTTGGCTTTCGTTAACAGCTTTCTTTGTGATGACGCTTTTACTTTCATTACTTGTCTTTATCGGGGAAGGGGTCAGAGACGCTTTTGATCCGCATCAGGAGAATAAAAATGTATAACTTATTGGAAGTTAAGAATCTTTTTGTTTCTTACGGAAGTTTTCAAGCAGTCAGAGGTGTAAATCTTGCCGTCAAACCGGGGGAATTCGTCGCTGTTATCGGAAATAGTGGATCAGGTAAATCAACATTGGCTTACAGTATATTGCAGTTGCATCAAAATGCCACATATTCAGGAGATATTTACTTAAAAAAAACAAATCTGATGAATTTTACTAAAGAAAAGATGCAAGCGGTCAGAGGACGTAAAATCAGTATGATTTTTCAAGAGCCGATGACAAGTCTTAATCCTTTACATAAGGCCGGTCATCAAATTATGGAAGTTCTGAAACTACACAATTTAAAATCAGATAAAGAGGCTGTTTATAATTTGTTAAAGCTTGTTGAATTAACAGACTATGAGCGTATTTTTAATTCTTATCCATATATGCTTTCCGGTGGACAACGTCAAAGGGTTATGATAGCTATGGCTCTGGCAGCAAGACCTTATCTTTTGATTGCAGATGAAGCGACAACAGCGTTAGATGTGAGTGTTCAAGCAGAGATTTTAGCCCTTTTAAAACGATTGCAAAAAAAATTAAAATTGGCAATTTTATTTATCACGCATGATCAGGCTTTGGTTAGAAAAATGGCGGACCGAGTATATGTGATGAAAGGGGGGCTTATTGTTTCTACTAAGATGCCACCTCATTTTAAAACAAAAATGCGCTCATTTGTAAAAGGAACAGCCGATACACTTTTAACTGTTAAAAATATCAATGTGTTTTATGGTAAATTTCAAGCGGTAAAAAATATATCTTTTTCTTTAAGAGCGGGGCAAACACTTGGTGTTGTTGGGGAAAGTGGTTCCGGCAAGTCTTCTTTGATGCATGCTTTGATGCGTCTTATTCCTGCAGATGGCAGCTGCTTAATTAATCAAGAAGATTTTTTTAAATTAAAAGGAAAAGAGCTTTTAAAAAAACGAGCAGATATCCAAATGGTTATGCAAGATCCTGCAGGCTCTTTAAATCCACGATTAACGGTTTTAGATATTGTTCAAGAAGGTTTAAAAATCCATTTTCCGCACTTAAATAGTAAAGAAAGGATGGCCTTTGTGGCGGAAGCTCTTACCGATGTTGGTCTTAATCCTAGTTTGATATTATCCCGTTATCCGCATGAGCTTTCTGGTGGACAAAAAACGCGTGTTGCTTTAGCCCGTGTTTTAATTTTAAGGCCTAAAATTCTTATTTTTGATGAGGTGATGGCTTCATTAGATAAATATACGCAAGGAAAATTGAAAACACTTTTAAACAAGTTGCAAGAACGGCATGGCTTTATTTATTTGTTTATCACACACGATATGGGATTAGTTCAGTCAATGAGCGATTATGTTATGGTATTGCATAATGGTATGATAGAAGATTTTGGTACACTTACTGATGTTTTTAATTATCCCAAATCAGCTTATACAAAAACACTATTAAAAGCCAGTTTATGATATAGTAGAAATTTATCGTTTGGATGGAATAAAAAAAGACCGCCTTTTTACAAGACGGTCTTTTTTATTTTATTTTTTAGAATCATCATACAAAAACTTTAAATCATTACCCGTCTTTTTAAATGTTTCGGTATTTTCCCAGTTATCCCATTTAATGACGACTCTATTTTTTGTTTCTTGAATGATTTTACCTGTTTCATTCATATCTGAAGCACGATAAAAAGTTTTATCTTTGTTAACAATAAAGATATCTTTCCAATACGGATGTGTTACGGAAAACGATTTTGTACCTTTTAGATTTTTGTTAATGGTTGTCTCTGAATACTTATACTCTTTGTGTTTGTTTTTTATAAATGTTTCTGGTTTTGGATAATTATGCCATTTAACGGTAATGTAATCATCACCTTGATCTAAAACAGTCGCTATTTCCGTTGGAACATCTTTTCTTTTAATTTTATTGTTATCTAAAAATGTTACGAATGTAGACCAGTTATTATGCATTAAATAAATGGCTTTTTCATCACCTTGCGGACATAAATTTGAGTATCTTTTTGTTAAAACATCATGATTAATAATATTTTTTATTTTGTTTGCCTTAACCATTTCTTTTAGCATAATACAGCGATTTACATCTCCATTCCAAGCTCCCAAAATTTCATAAGGAGCATCAAAAAACGGTTTTAGTTTTTCTTTTTGTAACTTTTTAAAGGATTCAGCTTGTGTATAGCTATAATTCGTTGGCTTTTCAAGTCCTTTCATATACCCGAATATTAAAACACCTTCACCCATAGATGAGATTTTTCCGCCGTTTTCCAATACTTTTTTATATAAACCGCAATCCTCTGCATAAAGGTATTTTTCATCGTATCTGATATTATGCTCGTCTAAAAAAGATTTGCGAATAATGATGGTCGGGTGGGCTAATCCGCTTGAAAAATACATGTTTAATTCTACTTCATCCGGATCGGTTAACGTGATAGGTTTGGTACTCATCTTTGCCTTTTCGCTTGCAAAACCGGCACCCATAATGGCGATATTTGGATTTTCTTCCATTGCTTTAACTTGTCTTTCAAGGCGAAACGGTAAAGATTTGTCATCGTCATCCATACGGACAATGTATTTACCGCGGGCCGCATCAATACCTTTATTTAAACCGGCGACAAGTCCCATATTTTTCTCATTTGTAATAACAATAACGCGGGGATCTTTTTTTGCGTATTCAGCTAAAATTTGAGCGGTGCTGTCTGTTGAGCCATCATTAACAACAATAAGTTCAAGATCTTTTCTGGTTTGATTAAGAATGGAATCCATTGCCCCCCTTAAGGATTTTTCTCTGTTATAGGTTGACATAACAAAAGAAGCAATCGGTTTTTGAAAGAGGCGTTTAACCTTAATTAAAACATCTTCTTTATAGGCACTTGTTGCAAATCCGGCCCCGTAGCACAAGGCTCCCATTAAAGCAAGCGTTGAAATTTTTAATAGTTTTTTGGATTTTTTAACTTTTTTCATTTCTTGTCCCCGCAAATTAATTAAAACTTGTCAAAGTCTAGCATATACATTTTTATTACACAAGCTAATTTTAAGATAAAAAGACTTTTTTTGAAAAATCACAACCGCGTTCCTCAAAATTTTTATATAAATTATAACTGGGTGCAGCCGGAGATAGCAAAACAACACCGCCACGCGGTGTATATTTTTTAGCCAGTATTACGGCTTCTTGCATAGAGGATGCCTGATGGCAAAATATATTTTCTTTTTCTGCTTCAAGAAAAGCTCTTTTACCGGTATCGGGTAAGGTAATTAAAAAGGATTTTTCTTTAATTGTTTTTAAATAATTAATTAAAACCTGATGATTTTGGCCTCTGTCGGTTCCTCCGACGATGAGAGTTAAAAAAGGGCTTGTTCTGAAAGATTTTAGTGCAGCGACCGCGGTTTCAGGTGTTGTTGAGATACTATCATCAACAAAAGTTACACCGTCTTTTTCACCAATAATTTGTAAGCGGTGATTAAGAGCTTTAAAATCTGAAAAGGCTTTTTCAGCTTTTTTTAAATCAAGATTCCATTTTTTTAAAAGCGTTAAAACCGCGGTTGCATTTTCAAGATTATGATCGCCAATTAGGGGTAAGGCCTTTGTTTCAAAAAGAGGGTCTTTGTTATCAAAGAAAAATCCGTCTTTAAAGTAAATGCCATTTTCTGTGTTAAAAAACAGTTTGTTTTTAAGGTGTTGTGTTTTTTGAATACTTTGATTTTGACCTTGGTTAATAACGGATATATCGCTTTGATTTAAAAGATTTATTTTATCTTGATAATACTGTTCGTGTGTGTTGTGCCATTGTAAATGTTCTGGATATAAATTGGTGAGGATTGCAATATCCGTTTTGGCTCTTAAATCTGCTGTTTGGTAACTGGATAATTCAGCTGTAATAACGTCATAATTTGAGTCAATAAGAGTAATAAGAGGTGTTCCTATATTGCCTGCCAAGCCGGTGGAAATTCCAAATTTGTTGAGTGTATGAGCAATAAGAGAGGCTGTTGTGCTTTTGCCTTTAGTCCCTGTTACGGCAACGATTTTTGTTTTTGGATTTTTGTTTTTAAAAAAAATATTACTACCGGAAGTACAGTATATTCCTAATTCTTTGGCTTTTTTAATTTCATCCCGATAAAGAGAAACGCCTGGAGATTTTATTAAAATATCGGCTGTGTATATATCTGAAATGTTTTCTTCCGTTACAAATGAGATATGTGAATTTGTTGTTTTATTTTCTAAAACGGTTTTGACGGATATCCCTTCTTTGCCTGTACCCCAGATTACAATTTTTTTATTTGATAAATCTTGAAACTTCATAATATAACTCCGTAGGAATGAGATGCTCAGACCTTTCTTTGAAAGCATCTGCTTTAGGTAGCGGAACCTTGTTTTTTAATGATTTAATAATAAAGTCGTTTTGGTACTCTTCTTTTTTTGCTAATAAGTGAAAAGCAGTTCGGCATTCTTCAATCTCGCCGACACATTCAAACGGTTTATGTCCGCTAAGGCCTAACAATTCTTCATATCCTTTTAAATTTTCGCTATTATTTAATAAATTTTCACCCACCGCTTGAATGAGTTTTTCTTTTTGCATAAAGGGGGCTAAAGCTAAAAACACGAATCGGCATTTGTCGCAAGTACCACACCAACGATCCAGTCTTTTTTTCTCATCAATTTTAAAAGCCTTATTGCAACTGGTAAAGATATCAAAATACTGAGAACAGTATTTTCCAAACAAGGATGCGATTTTTAACTCAGAAAAAGATCTGAGCAGTGAAAAATAAAGAAAATCAGGCGTAATGGATTTTGTTATTTGGTGAAAATCAGCTTCAAAAGAAAAACTTTTACTGTACTGGTGATTGATTTTTAAATTCCCTTGCATCAAATTTGGACTGTTTGCTGAGGCTTCAGAACTCATTGCAACGTATTTATAATTGTAAAGAACGGCACTTGCCCATAAAATAAAAGCCAACATACCGGTAATTGGTACGTGTCCGTTATAAACTGTACCTGATTGATTCAATTCAATCAGGGTAGGGTCAATTTTTCGTGTGATTAATAAGGATGGGCATTGAGATTTTTCTTTGCATTCTAAAATCGGTCGGGGATTAGAGATGGAAATGCAGGTGATATCTTTATCAATTCCTTTTAAAATCTCCAATGAGACACAAGAATCTTTTCCGCCACCAATAGGAACAAGAAATCTGTTTTTAAATTCATTATGTAATGATTCTCTTTTAAAGTTTTTCCTGAAAGGAAATTTTATTTTCCCTTGAAGGTTTAAATTGTTTCTAACGGCAAATTCACCCAGCCCTTCTAAATAAAATTTTTCAAAAAAATGGGCTTCATTCAGAGTTAAAAATCCGGATTGAATTTCAATTTTTTCACAACAAAAGGCTTTATAATAACTAATGCCAAAAGCAATATGCGTTAGAAAAAAAATCTTATCCAATGCTTTTTGTTGTTCGTTATTTAATAAAAAAGGAGCCTTTTCAAAGGTGATGCTTTCACAAAAAGAATGGTTCTTATCTGTTTCATAAAATAAATTTAAAACACCGGTATGAGGATCAAATTCATATTTTTTATAATAAAAAGCCTTGCACAAAATTTTTTTTCCTTTTAATATAATTTTAAATCAAAATAAAAAAACGGTTTAAAATGTTAGATGAGAATACTCTAGCATAGGTTGGAATAATTTGTAAAGGGGGAAGTGATGCTTTATTTAAAAAAAGGTATACGAGTTACAAACTCTCTTTTTTTGTTAATGGTGTTATCAATTATGGGTGTTTTTTATTTTTCGTTTAAGGACTTGTTTTTAAAAGAAGAACAACAATTTGAACTGGCACAACAAGCTGATTTTAATAAAGAGTATAAAAAAGCAGAGAAGTATTATCTTTTAGCCGGTAGAGCAAAAAATAACAAAAATATTCAGATGCTTAGCTATTATTACTTGGGACTTCTTTATAAAAGGAAAGATACAACAGCCTTGCAAAACTTTAAAAAATCAGAAGAGTATTTAATAAAATCTGCTGAGTTGGGATTAAAACAGGCCCAATATGAATTAGCTTTATTGTATGATACGGGAGATAAAATTAAAGAAGATAGAATTAATGCCCTTTTTTGGATGGAAAAAGCAGCTGAGCAAAATTTTGCTGAAGCACAACATGCTTTAGCTGTTTGGACAGAACGGGGTTATTATGGAAAAGTTGATATGCCAAAAGCAGTGATGCTTTATGAAAAAGCCGCTAATCAAGGGTACAAACCGGCTCAAAAAGGATTGGCTTTAATTTATAAATTAGGAGTAGAGGGTGTTGCTCCGGATAAAGAAAAGGCAGATTTTTGGCTTAAAAAAGTTTTAAAAAATAAATAGATGAAAGGAATATTAAAATGGTTTTAAAATATAGAAAAGATTATATACCACCGCATTATAAATTACCGCTGACAGAACTTGATTTTTCATTGGATGAGACAAAAACAATAGTTAAAGCAAAACTTCACTTTAATGATGTAGATACTTCAAAAGATTTGCTTTTAAACGGCCAATATATGGAGCTTTTAGATGTTAAAATTGATGGTGAAAAATTAGAACAGACCACATACACGGTTACCAAAGACAGTTTAATTTTGCATCCGGATAAAACAAGTTTTTTACTGGAAACAACGGTTGAAATTAACCCTAAAAGCAATACGCGTTTAATGGGGCTTTATGTTTCTAACGGTATTTTTTGCACCCAATGTGAACCGGAAGGTTTTAGATCAATTACCTATTATCCGGATCATTCAGATGTGCCGAGCAAATTTATTGTAACGATTCATGCGGATAGAAAAAAATATCCTGTTTTATTGTCTAATGGAAACAAAATAAAAGATGAGGGTGATACGGTTGTTTTTGAAGATCCTTTCAATAAACCCTGTTATCTTTTTGCTCTTGTTGCTGGTGATTTAGATTCTATTTCAGATACTTATACAACTTTATCCGGTAAGGAAGTGTCTTTAAATCTTTATTGTGAAAAAGGTAAGGAAGACCGTTTAACGTTTGCATTAGATGCTTTAAAAAGGGCTATGCTTTGGGATGAAAAAGTTTTTGGCCTTGAGTATGACTTAGATAGATTTAGTATTGTTGCTGTTCCGCACTTTAATGCTGGAGCTATGGAAAATAAATCATTGAATATATTTAATGATGCGGCATTATTGGCCTCTCCCGATACGGCAACGGATGCAACTTATGAATATGTAGATCATGTTATTGCACATGAATATTTTCATAACTATTCCGGCGATAGAGTAACGCTTAGAAGTTGGTTTGAACTCTCTTTAAAAGAAGGCTTTACCGTGTTTAGAGATTCTGAATATGGGTATGACACTTTTTCACGTGCCGTTGCGAGAATTGATGATGTTACAACTCTAAGAGCTGTTCAGTTTCCTGAAGATGATGGTCCTTTAGCACATCCGGTACGGCCGGATTCCTATCATGAAATTGATAATTTTTATACAAGTACCATTTATGAAAAAGGGGCGGAAGTTATTCGTATGCAAAAAGCATTGGTCGGCCATACCGCTTTTATGAAAGGGTGTGATTTGTATTTTAAGCGTCATGACGGTGAAGCGGTAACCATTGATGACTTTGTTAAGGCTATTGAGGATGCATCCGGACATGATTTAACAGATTTTAAACAATGGTATAGTGTTGCCGGTCGCCCGACTGTTAAGGTAAAAACAGATTTTGCAGATGGTGTTTATAGCGTTACATTAAAACAAAGTCATAAAACAGCTAAAAAGCCGTTTGTTATTCCGTTGCAATATGGGTTACTTGGTAAAAACGGTAAGGACATTAAAACAGGTACATTTATTTTAAGTAAAAAGGAGCAAGTGTTTACATTTAAAGGATTGAAAGAAAAACCTGTTTTGTCAATTAACCGATTCTTTACATCACCGATTACGTTAGACATTAAATATACAAAAGAAGAGCGGTTACACTTGATGAAATACGACAGTGATTTATTTAATCGTTATGAAACAGGGCATCAATACGCTTTAGATGTAATGGCTGATATGGTTAAAAAAGATGCTCAAAAACCAAATATGCCTGTTATTAAAGCATTAGGGGCTTATTTAACACAAAAGAGTTTGGATAAAGCATTTATCGCCAGAGCTATTGTTTTACCGACTGAAGAAGATTTATACGATAGGGCAGATATCGTGGATATTAAAAAGATAAAAGCCGTCCGTCAAATGATGCGACAAGCTTTTGCCGATACGTTTGAAAAAGAGTTGTTAAAAGTCTATAAAGAAAATATCATAAAAGGCCCTTATACGCCGGATAACGAATCATTTGCAAAACGGGCGATAAAAAATGTTGCTCTTGGATATTTGGCACTGACCAAACATGCAGATTTGGTGTATAAGCAATTTCAGACATCTAATAATTTAACCGACAGATTGGCTGCATTAAATATATTGGTAAACAATAAGTTAGCTGAATCCTCTAAAGCGTTGGATGAATTTTATCAAATGTATGAAAATGATGATTTGGTGTTAAATAAATGGTTTGCCGTTCAGGCACGCAATACAGGTGAAAATACATTGCCAACAGTTCAAAAATTACTTTCACATCCAAAATTTGATTATAAAAATCCAAACAAAGTGCGAGGCTTGCTTGGGGCATTTTCGTCAAATTTAGCTTCATTTCATAATCCTGAAGGATATGATTTTTATGCAAAAGAGTGTCTGAAAATTGATAAAATAAATCCGCATTTAGCAGCCAGATTGTTTACGTCATTTGCAAAATATTTAAAATTTGATGAAGAAACAAAAACAGCCGCCAAATCGGTTTTACAGTCAGTAATAGCCCAAAAAGACCTTTCTTCTGTGTCAAAAGAGACGGTTGATCGGTTATTATAATTTTTAAAATCCAACAAAAAAACGCCTGTTGAAGGCGTTTTTTTTTTTAATCAAACTGTTTTTATCGGGTGAGGGAAAACAGTTCTTGAATATTTAAAAGTGTTTTAGATAAATGGACGGGTTCAGGTACTTCTTCGGATAAAGAAGCAATAATTGCAAGATTTCTGAGGTTTTTTTCAATACCCTTTCTTTTTAATGTTTCATCAATTAGTTGTACTTGCGTCAAAGCAGAATGTGTATCTTTTTCATAAGGGTTTTTGGCATAAAAAAGAGTAGTGGCCAATTGCTGAGAGGATTCAAGGTTATCAAAGAGAGTGTACATTGATTTTAAATCTTCTTTATTTTGAGGGATTTTTAATAATGATGCAAAAATATAAAGAAAGTGTAATTCACTATTTATGTCAGGATTTGTTTGCTTTATTTTTTTACTCAGTCTGGTAACATAATTTTGGGCATCAACCTTTTCAGAAAACGGATTTATTAATCCGTAAAGTAATATGGCTTGTTTTAATTTATTATCGCTGATTGATTCTGTATTTTTTGAATTCATATTATTCCTTTTAATATTAAAAACTAAATGGCAAGTATATCATACTTTTCAACGTGTGTCAAACTTTTTTATGGTGTACTTGAAATAATAAAAAAGATGACTAAATTATGACAATGTGAAAGCTTTTCTTGCAAAATAAAACAAAACAGGCTATAGTAACTGTGTTTTTTTTAAATAAGGAGAAAAAATGTTTGATTTAACTGGAAAAACAGCCCTTATTACCGGTGCAACCGGCGGTATCGGGCGTCAAATTGCAAAGAAAATGCACGCACAAGGCGCTACATTGGCTTTGACAGATATGAATATGGATACATTAAAAGCTTTTCAGGCAGAACTTGGCGAACGCGTTTTTGTTTATTCTGCGAATTTGACTGATTCTGAAAGTTTAAATAATCTTGTTAAACAGGCAGAAGCCGATATGGGTAGAATTGATATTCTTGTTAATAATGCCGGCATTACCAAAGATGGATTAGCCATGCGTATGACAGATGATCAATGGCAAGCTGTTTTAGATATTAACTTAACAGCCGGATTTAAGTTGGCTCGTGCCGTTATTCCGGGCATGATGAAACGCCGCTATGGTCGTATTATCGGTATGGCTTCCGTTGTTGGTGTTATGGGTAATGCAGGGCAGGCAAACTATTCAGCTTCAAAGGCTGGTATGATTGCTATGAATAAGTGTATGGCTCAAGAACTTGCCAGTCGCGGTATTACATTTAACTCTATTGCTCCCGGTTTTATTAAGACGCCGATGACAGATGCTTTAACGGATGAAGTTAAAAAAGAGCTTTTACGCGGTGTGCCGATGGGACGTTTAGGTACAGCTGAAGATATTGCCAATACGGCAGTATTTTTAGCCAGTGATGAAGCGTCATACATCACAGGTCAAACCATTCACGTCAATGGGGGAATGGCGATGATTTAGAATGAAAATTCATAAAAATCATTTATTAACTGTTTGATTTTTATAAGATTTGTTCTAAATTAAAAAAAGTGCTGGACGAATGAAAAAAAATATGCTAAAAGCTTTTTGATTTCGTCTTAACAGACAAAATAATTTTAATAACAGAAAAGGAAATATATAATGAGTAATGTTTCAGAACGCGTTAAAAAAATTGTTGTAGAACACTTAGGTGTTGATGAAGCTAAAGTTGTTGACAATGCTAGCTTTATTGATGATTTGGGTGCAGATAGCTTAGACACAGTTGAACTTGTCATGGCTTTTGAAGAAGAATTTGGTTGCTCAATTCCAGACGATGCAGCTGAAAAAATTCGCACAGTTAAAGACGCAGTTGATTTCATTGAAAAACAAGCTTAGTCTGTACTAATAATAGGGGCGCTTTGTTTTAAGGCGTCCCTTTTTATCTAAACCAAATAAAATAAGAGGATTAAAATTATGACAAGACGAGTCGTTATTACTGGTATGGGGATATTGAGCCCATTGGGTCGTGGCTTAAATACAAACTGGGATAAATTGACAAAGGGTGTATCAGGTATTTCATCTATTCGTTCATTTGATACGGAAAATTTTACAGCTAAAGTGGCAGGGCAAATTCCAACAGGGGAAATGCCAGATGCGTTTGATCCTGATTCGGTTCTTTCACCGAAAGAGCAACGCCACGTTGATCCTTTTATTTTATATGGATTAGCAGCAGCAACGGATGCGGTTGAAGATTCTGGATATAAACCAGAAACGGAAGAAGAAATGGAACGTGCTGGTGTTTTGATTGGTTCTGGTATTGGCGGTTTACAAGCAATTGAGGCTGGTTCAATCTTGGTCAATGAACAAGGGCCACGTCGAATTTCGCCATTCTTTATTCCATCTGCATTGATTAACTTGATTTCAGGCCATGTGTCAATTAAATATGGGTTTAGAGGGCCAAATCATGCGGTTGTGACTGCCTGTGCGACAGGGACTCATGCAATTGGTGATGCGATGCGTATTATTAAAAATAATGAAGCAGATGTGATGGTTGCTGGGGGTGCTGAAGCTGCCATTTGTAAAGTTGGAATTGCTGGATTTGCACAAGCAAAAGCTTTATCAACACATTATAATGAAACGCCTGAGTTAGCCTCTCGTCCTTGGGACAAAGGTCGTGATGGCTTTGTCATGGGTGAAGGTGCTGGTGTTGTTGTGCTTGAAGAATATGAACATGCCAAAAAACGTGGTGCTAAAATTTATGCTGAAGTTGTGGGTTATGCAATGACTGGTGACGCATACCATATTACAGCACCTGGTGGTAACGGCGGTTATCGTGCAATGCTTGGGGCATTAAAATCAGCAGGTATGAATCCTGAAGATGTTGATTACATCAATGCTCATGGAACATCAACACCGCTTGGTGATATGGTTGAATTTAGAGCGGTTAATAACATTTTTGGTAATACAAAAGTGTCAATGAGTTCAACAAAATCATGTATTGGCCATTTGCTTGGTGCTGCGGGTGCTGTGGAGTCTATTTTCTCAGTTATGGCGATGAATACGGGGATTTTGCCACCAACAATTAACCTTGTTGACCCTGAGGAAGAAACCGCAGGTTTTGACCTTGTACCAAATGTTGCAAAGGAAAAAGAGGTTCGTGTTGCCCTTTCTAATTCTTTTGGCTTTGGTGGGACAAATGGTTCTTTAATCTTTAAAAAGATTTAATATAATTAGGCACTTATAAAGAGATTGTTATATGAGAAACAGAGTTTTTGTTTATTTTATTTTGCTTTTTATAGGTGCCTCTTTTATTGGGGGAAGTGTCTTTACAACCTATCAGGATTTCGTTTCTGAAGGGATTTTGCAACAACGTAAAGAGGTTGTTATTCCTAAAGGCTCTAGTTTAAAACAGGTGGCTTATTTATTAAAGGCAGAAGGGGTTATTTCTTCTCCTGCTATTTTTTTATTAGGCGTTCGGGCTAGCGGGAATACAAAAAACATTAAAGCAGGTGAATATTCTTTCCCAGCTCACGCAAGTCCTAAAATGGTTATGACGATTTTGGTTAGTGGCGAAACGTATATCCGTCGTTTGGTTGTGCCAGAGGGGTTGACATCACAACAAATTGTTGAGTTGATTGAACATGCAAAAGGGTTAAAGGGTGACAAACCTGAGGTGCCACGCAATGGAACGCTTTTACCTGATACATATCATTATTCATGGGGTGATACAAAGGAGGGTATGTTGCAACGGATGCGTCGGGCGATGGATCGTGCAGTTACCTCTTTGTGGGAAAAACGACAAAAGGATTTACCTTTTAAAAGTATGAAAGAGGCGATTATTTTAGCATCTGTTATTGAGAAGGAGGCGGGCTTTCCTAAGGATAAAGAACTTCCATTAGTGGCCTCTGCGTTTATTAATCGTTTGAATAAGGGGATGAAATTACAATCAGATCCGACAGCTCTTTATGCTGTAACAGAGGGGAAGTATGATTTAAAGCGGTCACTTACATACCAAGATTTAAAAGTTAAAAGTCCGTATAACACTTATGTTGTGCCAGCATTACCTATTGGGGCGATTTGTAATCCTGGGAAAAAGGCGATTGAGGCTGTTTTAAATCCACCAAAAACAAACTATATTTATTTTGTGGCAAATGGGACTGGTGGACATAATTTTTCGACTACTTATGAGGCACATAAAAAGAATGTGAGCCATTGGCGTTCGGTTCAAAAAGGTGGGAGAAAGAAAAAAGAATCAACAGAAGATATGGTGCAAAATAACACCACCCAATTGCCAAATGAATGAATGAATCTTTATGTGAAAATCTGTTTAAAAAAAAGTAAAAAGTCGTTTTTGTTAAGGAAGTGTTAAGTTTTTTGCCTTTATAATACTTAGTAACTTTTTGCATAATGAGTTTATTTTTGATTATTGAAAGAAAGGATGTAAAATGGTGGGGACGGCAAAACCAAAAGTCAATAAGTTTAAAAAACCAACAGCGAAAGAGTTGCAACAGCTGATTGAATGGCATATTAAATATTCACTTTCAAAACGGGTGTGCGAGGCTGATAAAGATCACCTTTTTACAGCACTTGCCATGGCTGTGCGTGATTTATGTATTGATGGTATGTTTGAAACGGCAGCACGTCATGAAAAAGAAGATCCAAAGCGTGTCTATTATTTGTCATTAGAATATTTGTTGGGTCGTCTTTTGCCAAACAATCTTTTTAACTTTGAAATCATGGATTTAATTAACGAGATTAAACTTGATAACCCAATTAAATTAAAAGATGTTTTAGATGCTGAATATGACCCAGCATTGGGTAATGGTGGTTTGGGTCGCTTAGCTGCTTGTATTTTGGATGCGATTGCAACACTTGGTATTCCTGGGTATGGTTATGGGATTAATTATCAATTTGGTTTGTTTAAACAATATTTTGAAAATGGCTGGCAAAAGGAAAGGGCTGATTCATGGTTGGATCGGACATCCCCATGGCAAATTGAACGTGCTGACCGTTCATGCTTGGTTCAAATTGGTGGACGTGTTGTGTATGAAGAACGCAATGGTTCTCGGGAACCACATTGGGTTGGGACAAGTCAGCTGTTAGGTGTGCCATATGATATGCCGATTGTTGGATATGGTGGTAAGACGGTTAATTATTTACGGTTGTTCTCAGCAAAATCGACAAATACCTTGGATTTGGAAA
This sequence comes from uncultured Alphaproteobacteria bacterium, assembly GCA_937906925.1. Taxonomy (GTDB): domain Bacteria; phylum Pseudomonadota; class Alphaproteobacteria; order CAAHEQ01; family UBA3637; genus RGIG4140. The sequence goes on along the minus strand of CALCTR010000061.1, from coordinate 2,984 downwards.
CATTTAATCGGGGTGGTTATGTTGAAGCGGTGGAACAAAACATTCAAATTGAAACCATTTCAAAAGTGCTTTATCCATCAGATGCTGTGGAGCAGGGTAGATATCTGCGTTTAATGCAACAATATTTCTTCACCTCGTGTGTTGTTAACGATATTATGCGTCGTTTTCTTGAAAATCACACAGATTTTGATTTGTTGCCTGAGAAAGTGGCAATTCAATTAAATGATACCCACCCAACACTTGCAATTGTTGAACTGATGCGTGTTTTGATTGATGTGTATCGGTTAGATTGGGATAGAGCCTTCAATATTACGCTCAAAACAATGGCATATACAAACCATACATTGTTGCCTGAAGCTTTGGAAAAATGGCCCGTTGCGATGTTTGAAAAACACTTGCCACGTCATTTGATTTTAATTTATGAAATCAATGATTATTTGATGAAACAAGTAATGGACCGTTATCCTGGTGATGTTGGTCGTTTAAGCCGTCTTTCTATTATTGAGGAAGGACCGCAAAAACAAATCCGTATGGCTCATTTGGCAATTGTTTGTTCACACTCAATTAATGGTGTGGCAGACATTCATACAAAGCTTTTGACCAGCAATTTAGTGCCAGAATTTTATGAAATGTGGCCCGAACGGTTTAATAATAAAACAAACGGTGTAACCCCACGTAGATGGTTGTTAAATTCAAATAGAGGGTTGTCAAATTTAATCACAGAGAGAATTGGTGATAAATGGATTACCAATTTATCAGAGCTTAAAAAACTTGAAAAATTCAAAAAAGATGATGCCTTTTTAGATTCATTAAATCGTATTAAATATGATAATAAGGTTGAATTAGCAGCCTTGATTGATAGGATTACGGGTATTCGTGTCAATCCAAAATCTATTTTTGACTGTCAAGTCAAACGTATTCATGAATACAAGCGTCAACATTTAAATGTGTTGCACATTATTCATCAGTATTTGCGTATTGTGGAAGATGGCTTGACTTTACCTGTGCCAAAAACATACATTTTTGGAGGAAAGGCGGCTCCTGGCTATGAGTTTGCTAAGTTGGTGATTAAGTTGATAAACAATGTTGCAAAAGTTGTAAACAATGATCCTCGAGTAAAAGATCAATTAAAAGTTGTCTTTATTCCAGATTATAAGGTTTCAATTGCAGAAGTTGTTTTCCCAGGTGCAGATATTAGTGAACAAATTTCAACTGCTGGATTTGAAGCATCTGGCACCAGTAATATGAAATTTATGATGAACGGGGCTTTAACACTTGGGACATTAGATGGAGCCAATGTTGAAATTTTGGCTGAAGTTGGGAAAGAAAACTTCTATCTCTTTGGTTTAACCGCTGAAGAAGTGGGACAAAAGCACATGGGTGACAATTATAAACCATGGGATTATTATAACGAAAATATGGCGATTAAGCGGGTGATGGATGCGTTAACGTCAGGCATGTTTACCCCAGGTGAAGATAAAAATCTCTTTATCCCAATTTTCCAAAACATTATGTTTAAAGATTACTATATGCTGTTGGCTGATTTTGAAAGTTATTGTACCGCACATGAGCAAATTTTTGCTGATTACATTAATCCTCTCAAATGGTCGAAAAAAGCATTGATGAACATTGCAAATTCTGGTAAATTCTCAATTGATAGAACGGTGCGTGAATATGCAAAAGACATTTGGCATGTAAAGTCATCGGAGAAATAAAGATGTTAGGTGAAAAAGAACTTCGCTTTTTCGGTAGAAGAAAGGGAAAATCAATTAAAACTTCAAAGCAACAGCTCATTGATGAGCTGTTGCCACGGTTGAAACCATCGTTTCCCAAGACGGGTAAGGTGGATTTAGATGATTTTTTCCCAACAAAGATGAAAGAGCATTGGCTTGAAATTGGTTTTGGTGGTGGAGAACATGTGGCAGAATTAGCCCTTAAATATAAGGATGTTGGTTTTTTTGCTGCTGAGCCATTTATCAATGGTGTTGCCTCTTTGTTAGCTCATTTAAACGGCTCGCATGAAGGAAAGACGACACATACCGATATTGCACCTGAGCGGGTGGATAATGTACGCATTTGGGATGATGATGTTCGAGAAGTATTCCCGCATTTTAAAGATGGGATATTTCAAAAGATTTTTTTACTTTATCCCGATCCATGGCCAAAGGCACGCCATGCTGAACGTCGTTTTACCAATCAGACCAATCAAAAGCAATTATATCGCTTATTAAAAGATGATGGTTATTTCTATGTTGCAACAGATGTTGAATCATATGCTGAATGGACATTGGAGCAGGTGGCAGAACTCTCACTTTTTGAGCAAGTGAATGTTGACACCGCTATTCCGCCTGTTGATTGGGTACCAACACGATATGAAAAAAAAGGGATTCTAGCTGGTCGAAAACCAATTTACCTTGTTTTTCAAAAAAAGAAACATAAATAAATTAAAATAATGTTGACGAATGAAAAAAAATCAGTCAAAATAAAATAAAGAAGGAGGCAATGCTATGAATTATAAATCTATTGATATTGATGGTGGTAAAGAGATTATTTTTACAGGTTCTTTTACCTTTAGAGATCACGATACATTTTTTGAAATTATTTCATTAATCAAAAATGGTGATATTGAAAAGATTGTTTTTGACTTGTCCGATTGTGATTTTATTGACTCAGCTGCATTAGGTATGTTTGTGATTGCACATGATGAAGCATCATCAAAAGCAGTTCGTTTGTCAATTAAAGGGGCTCAAGGTAAGGTGAAAGAAGTGATGTATGCTGCTCGTTTTGACAGCCTCTATATTTTTGAATAATCCTTTTTTAGGTGCGTGATATAAACGCGGATAATTTCGCTTGTGTATGTTGATAGGTACATTTTGTGAAATTTTCTGCGTTTTTTTATACCTAAAAAGTGGGAAAAATAAATGGGTTAAAAATGAAGTGGCACGACAAAAACAGTTATAAACCCATTCATTATATCGCGGTTA
>CALCTR010000060.1 GCA_937906925.1 uncultured Alphaproteobacteria bacterium | reverse complement strand
ATCTACTAATAAATAATTCTGAACCTCTTTCTTTACGATTAGAAAATAAATCCGAATTACCCCCACTAATAATTTGTGTACCACTTTCTGCTTTATTACTTTGTAAAAGTACAATTACAATTAATAAAATAGATATTATTAATAAAAAAGTTCTCATAATATCCCTCCATAACTGTTTATTATTCTAACATATAAACTATTATAAATCAACTAACTACGCGTTTTTTTTAATGTTTTTGCCGTATTCAAAGTATCACTAAAAAGAACCTTTAAAACCCTTTTATCCAATTTTAAACTAATAATTTCATCCATTATGTTATCTAAATCATTAGTAATAATAAAATTAACAATATCACCACTTAATAATTTTTCTCCGGAACGGGGAATATTAATGATTTGCTCACCTCTTTGAATTTTAAAAATATTTGTTGCATACTTTTCTCTAAGGTTTGTTTCCTTTAAATCTAATCCATTTAACGGGCTATCCAGCAGAAGCTTACCGGTTATAACCTCTAATGACGAATCCAACCAATCTTTTTGTGAAACAACCTCATTTTCTGTCTCTTTTATTTGGTTTTCAATCTGTTCTCTGTTCAAATTGATTAAAAAATGTGTTTCAATCTTCATATATTGCTCAGAAATCCACTGAGATTTAAAAAGTAATGCAATAGTTAAAGCGACCAACGTAAACGTTACATACGGATTTATTGTCAATAACTGGTGAATCACAATCATGACAAACAACGCCACAATTAAAACTTTAAAAGCCGTCAACATTAACAATGGTAACCTATTTGCTTTTTTTTCAATCCATAAGTCAATATAAAGAGTTGAAAACTTACCCTTCACAACCAATAAAGCATTTAAAAACGGAGCCATCATACCCAAAGTTAAAACAGCAACAATTATCCTTCCCCAAACCCCGGGTATAACAACCGCAAATAATGGCTGTAATAAATGAAATGATAAATTCATTATGCCTATTAAAATGATTGAGAACAGTAAAATCCTTAAAAAATAAGCTTTAAACAAAGCATTCCACGTATTGCTATCATCATTTTTATCTGTACGATATTGTACCAACGTTCTTTTTATAAACCCTTTAGCGTTGTCAGGTAAAACCTCTCGCATCTTGTTATAAAACGGAACGGCAGATTTAATCATAAGCGGTGTTGTAAACGTTGTTAAAACGGAAACCGCAACAATCGTCGGATAAACATGATCACTTAAAACACCCAAACTTAAACCTAACGAAGCAATAATAAAAGCAAATTCACCAACTTGTGCCAATGAAAAGCCACATAAAACAGCTGTTCTTGGTGTTTGACCGGAAATAATAAACCCAAGACAAGAAAAGAATACCTTTCCCAAAATAACGATTAAAGAAATGTATAAAATCGGCTCAGCATATTGTATAAACATACTGGGATTCACCATCATACCGACAGAAACAAAAAATACAGCACCAAAAAAGTCTTTAACCGGTTTTAAAATATGTTCAATCCTGTGTACAACATCTGATTCAGCTAAAATAGCTCCCATGATAAAAGCTCCCAAAGCAGATGAAAAACCGGATGAAGTAGCTAATAAGACCATCCCTAAACAAAGGGCTATAGAGATAATCAACAACGTTTCATCATTTAAAAATTTTGATATTTTTTTCATAAATGTCGGCACCACATATATGCCGATAACAAAACAAAGAACAAGGAAAAAGGTCAGTTTCATTGTACTAACAAGTAATTCATTACCATTAACACTTTGGCTTAACGCCACTGTCGGCAATAAAACCAAAAGCAAAATACCGACTATGTCTTCAATAATTAAAACGCCGAACACTAAATCGGTAAATTTCATTTTCTTAAGATTTAACTCTTCAAACGCCTTAATAATAATGGTTGTTGAGGACATTGAAATCATCCCCCCCAAGAAAAGACTGTTAATCGGCGACCAGCCCAACATCAATCCGGTTGAATATCCAATAAACAACAAAAACACTAAATTCATCATACCGGTAATTACCGCTGTTTTACCGACATTCAGTATCTTTTTAAAACTAAACTCCAAGCCCAAACTAAACAAAAGAAAGATAACGCCAATATCCGCCCAGATAGTAATATTCTCTTTATCTGTTACAGAGGGAAAAAGCGTCAAATAAGGCCCGGCAATAATACCGGCCAAAACATAGCCTAAAACAACAGGTTGCTTCAACCACTTAAATAAAAGCGTAATTAACCCGGCATAAATAGAAATAAGTGTCAAGTCAGTGATTAACGGCGGTAACCCGTGCATTTTGCCCCCTTATCAAAAAAATCTTCTTTAATTTTTATTATAAAAAAGGCAAAAAATCAAGTGAAAATCAAAAAAAAGAAAGCGAAAACTAAAAGAAAAACTCAGCTCTCTTCTGCTAAAATTTGCAATTCCAACCAGAGATTTTCTTTTTCCTCTATTTCTTTTTTTAATGTTGTAAGCGTTTTAGCATACTGGTTAAATTGATTTTGATCATTTTGATACAAATAAGGATCATTTAATTTTTCTTCTAAAGATTTTATTTGGTTTTCAAGAGATTCAATTTCCTGAGGCAATTTATTTAATAAATGTTTTTGTGTAAAAGTTATTTTTTTACTTTTTGGCCTTTCCGGTTTAGTAATCTGGTTTAAAGTTTCTTCTTTCTTCTTTTCTTTTTGTAAAGTTTTTATCGGTTCTTTTTTTAAATTTTCTAAAAGTTCAGAATACGTCCCAACATGCTCTACAACACTGCCATCACCTTTCATATAAAGTAACGATACTGCAACTTTATCTAAAAAATCTCTATCATGACTAACAATTAAAATTGTCCCCTCGTACTCATCCAAAACCTCCTGTAACAAATCCAATGTGTCTATATCTAAATCATTTGTCGGCTCATCAAGCACTAAAAAATTTGATGGTTTTAAAAGAATAAGAGCTAGCATCAATCTATTTTTTTCACCACCGGATAAAACACCCACTGGAGAATTTGCTTGTGCCGAAGTAAAAAGAAAATCTTTTAAATAAGAAACAACATGTCTAAAATGACCTCGGACAAAAATATGATCTCCTTGCGGGCATAATGTTTTCCACAGTGTTTTTTTAGGGTCAAGTTCAATTCTGTTTTGATCAAAATAAGCTTCTTCTAGATTTTTTGCAATTCTGACAAAACCTACATCCGGCTCCAAACGCTTTGTTAACAATTTAATCAATGTTGATTTGCCGGCTCCGTTTGGTCCAACAATACCTATCTTATTTCCTCTTAAAATCCGAACAGAAAAATCTTTAACAAGTACCCGATTTCCAAAAGATTTAAAAATATGTTTAGCTTCAGAAATCATTTTGGACTGTTGCGTTCCTTTATCAATTTCCAACTTGACAGAACCTGTTTGTTTAATCTGATTTTTACGCTCTAAACGCAACTGTTGCAAACGTCTAAGCCTCCCCATATTCCTCTTGCGTCTAGCAGTAACACCTTTATGTAACCATTGAGTTTCTTCTTGTATGCGTTTATTTAAATTTTTTTGAGCAATAATTTCCTGATTAATAATTTCTTCTTGCCACTCATTAAAAAAGGCATACCCTTTATCATTTACATGCAATGCACCTCTATCCAACCAAATAGTAGATGTTGATATATTTGTTAAAAAACGTCTGTCATGACTAATAACAATAACTGCTCCCTCAAAATTTTTAACAATCTCTTCTAACTTTTCAATTGTTACAATATCCAAATGGTTTGTCGGTTCATCTAAAAGTAATATATCCGGTTCCTGAATAAGTGCCTGAGCCAACGCAGCTTTTTTCTTTTCACCACCGGATGCTGTTTGAATTGATTGAGTTCCATTTATATTTAATTGACTTATCAAAATATCAGCTTTGTAGATATTTTCTTTTATATCACCACTTAAACCCGAACAAATGTACTCTTTTAACGTATCAAATCCCGTTAAATCAGATTCTTGATTCATATAAGCAACTTTGATGGCCGGCTGAATAAAAACTTCACCAGAATCAACATCCAACTGACCAGCAATAACTTTTAGTAAAGTGGATTTACCTGAACCGTTACGACCAATTAAACATATCTTTTCCCCATGTTTTATATGCAACGTCAAATCATTAAAAAGTGGATTTAACCCAAAATGAAGTGAAATATTTTTAAGCGAATAAATCGGTGCCAACTTCTCTGCCATATTGATACTCATTGCATTAAACTAAAATTTAAGTCATTATACCATATATTAACAAAAATTTAAATATTCTTTTTACAAAAATCTTGTTGCTTTTTTTAAACTACTATATATTAAAAGTCAAAAGGAGAATTTTGATGTTTTTATTATATTCGCTTTTAATAATGGGAGCCATTTACGGATATGTACAATGGCGGTTAATTAGTCTTTTAACTATTCCTTTATCTGTTAAAGTTATTTTTGCCGTTCTTCTGCTTCCTTCTATTTTCAATTTATGGGCCGTTTTATTTTTTGGAGACGTATTACCTGCCTGGGTGTCAAAAACATTAGCCGGTTTACAGGTATTGCTTGTCTATTTATTTACCATTACATTCTTATTGGATATCATACGACTTTTTCATCAAATACCCGATTATATACCAAAAATTGCCGTCATTTTATGTATGTGCCTTTCTGTGTATTCTGTTTGGAACGCCCTGCAACTACCTACCACAAAAAAAATTGAATTAACATCAGAAATTTTAAAAGAAAAAAAACCTCTTAAAATTGTACATTTATCCGACTTTCATATCGGACAGGGATTTGATGGCAAATGGCTAAAACAAACAATAAAAAAAGTAAACACCCTACAAGCGGATTTAATCCTAATAACCGGTGATTTAGTTGATAAATCACCAACCGATCTGGGTGATGAAATAAAAGAGTTAAAAAATTTAAAATCAAAACTCGGTACATATATTGTTTTTGGTAACCATGAATATTACCACCAATCGCGTCAATGGAAGCAATTTTTCAATAAAATAGGTATTCCCGTTTTATTTAACGAAAATGTAACCCTTATTCATGATTCAGAACCTTTTACGTTGGCCGGCATAGATTTTGGAGCAACTTATTTAGAAGAAAAAGCCGATTTTTTACTTGAAAAAACATTTAAAAACAGCAATCCCAAACATTTAAGACTTCTTATGGCTCATCATCCGGCTGTTTTTAAAAAAACAGAAAAATACAATGTCTTTTTACAATTATCCGGACACACACATGGCGGCATGATTTCTCCGGTTGACTTAATTGTAAAACTATCTAATAAAGGATTTTTGAGAGGATTATATAAAAAAGCAAACTCATATCTATATGTTTCAAACGGTACCGGACTGTGGGGCGGATTTCCGGCCAGATTAGGTACAGTTAATGAAATAACTCAAATGATGCTAAACGATACATTTATCTTTGCTTTAATGTTAACCTTTTTTACAGGCCTTTCAACAGGACTTGGTTCTTTGGTTGCTTTTATTCTTAAAAAAGACGATACGAAACTCCTTTCATTCATGTTAGGATTTTCTGCGGGCGTTATGCTTTATGTTTCTTTTTTAGCGTTATTACCCGAATCCATTAAATTATTAACGGCAATGCATTCCTATTTTGACAGCCTATTTATCCTATGTGGCAACTTTCTTTTGGGAATTACACTGGCTATATTAATTGATAAAATTGTACCGGAACCTAAAATCAATGAAACAAACATTGAAACTGCATCCGGATTAGACAATAAAAAACTTTTAAAAACAGGTCTTTTCGTTGCTATTATCTTAGCATTACATAATTTTCCGGAGGGCCTATCAACATTTATATCTGCTTTATCACAAAGTTCTGTCGCTTATGCGGTTGCACTTGCCATGGCTCTTCATAACATTCCGGAAGGGATTGCCATTTCTATCCCGATATTTTATGCAACCGGCAACAGAAAAAAAGCATTTTTATATTCCTTTTTATCAGGATTGGCTGAACCTGTTGGTGCTATTATCGGATATTTTATCCTTTTACCATTTATTAACAATGGTCTTATCGGTGCTATTTTTGCTTTTATTGCAGGCATTATGAGCTATATATCCATTGTAACTTTAATGCCATTAGCCAGAGAAGTTAAAGATAAAAATTTAAGTATAAAAGGTGTTTTGTTTGGATTTTGCCTTATGACAGGCATTTTTATATTTTTAGCTTAACACAAAAAAAACCCGCTCAAAAGCGGGATCTTTTTTAATCCAAAATTGATTATTTCAATTTCTTTTCGACAAATTCAACATGTTTTTTTGCTTTTTTGTCGTATTTGCGGATTTTTAACTTTTCAGTTTTTGTCCGTGGATTTTTCTTTGTAACATAGAAAACGCCTGTTCCGGCTGTACTTTCTAATTTTACTTCAACTGTTGTCGGTTTTGCCATAATATACCACCAATCTACTAATTAATTAAACCATAGGGTTCTACTATATATGAAAAATTCAGCAAAGTCAAGCAGAAATATCATCTATCGCGTTATTTTTCTTCAGCTAAGTTAATCTGATAACCGTCTTGCTTTAGCCAATCAATAATGCGTGCCAAAAAAGCTTTTTCTTTTTCATGCACAACACCATCTATAGTTATTACATTTAAAATGGCCTGCAAAAGCGGTTCTACAACTAATTTCCCTTTTTTTAAAACCCTATGAAAAGCCATAGAAAAACTATCATCATCCGGTGCTAAAGAAATCAAATAATCAGTCATTTGCACATCATCATACTTCAAATACGGTACACGAGAACGCACATATTTTAAAACACATTGTCTTTCCTTACTCATTCTGGTACCATCAAGAGCCACCAAATACATTAACACTGTAATTTCGTTACCCGTTGCTTCAATAGCTTTTGCAAAATCACTCATTGGTTCCGATAAATACGAATCCTCAACACTAATCCCTAATACATTCTGCAAAAACATGTAAGCATCACTATAATTTGTACCACTAACAATATCCGTAATACAAAAAATCTGTTTAACTCTAATTAAACGTGGTGCATTAATATCCAACGCAAGCCCATCAATAAAATATTCTTCTTTATTTTTAATCACCCGACGGATTAAGAAATCACGTTTTTTAACATTAGAACTTACAGATTCATAATTGATATGTGCTTTTACAGAAATACCCGAGTGTACTTCAATGCACGAATTTAAGGTATCTTTAACAATAAAAGGGGCCTTTTTTAAATCAGCACTGTTATTTTCTAAAGATTCACCTTTTAAATCTTTAATTGATTCTAAAATATCTTTTTCAGCGGGCAACATTATCTCTTTTCCTTTAAAATAGACTTTATCCACATTCTTGTATGACTATATAGGTTTTCTAAAGAAATTGCAACGTCTTTCTTTGGCGGCATCCAAGAAGATTTTACAATAAAATCTATCTCTTTTTGCGAAAAAATATCTTTTCCTTTTTCTTTTAAAAAAGCCCCCCACTCTGCATCCGATAAATCAGCAACCGCTTCTCGTCCGAATCTAAAAATAGCCACTCGTTTTAAAAGGGTTGAAATTTCAACACCAACTTTAACAGTAGTTAATCCTTTTACCTTTAAACTATTAAGCTCTCTAAGAGCGTAAACACATGCTGACGGAAAAAAACGATATTTGATGTAAAAAGCCAATCCACACAACAAAAAAAACAAAATCAGTAATAAAACCCACCACCCAATCGCGAGCGGAAAAATCGGTGGAGTCGGTGGCAAAATTACATCTTTTAAGCCGGACAAATCAACATCCTTTGTATTCATAACGGGAAGAGCTGAAAAAAAAGCTAGTTGATGCCTTCTTTTCTTTTTCATACAATCCCTCCTTTACAATACATGATCAAACGATTAAGATAATCTGAATCCGTTTCTAAACCCAAATACCCTATTTTTTCATTCTTTGTTAAAAGATACAATTTATCAACTGTTGACTGAAACAACAAATCATATTGTTTTTGAAAGTTATCTTTTTTAGAATCTATAAACAAGATTTCAGAACCATTACTTATCGGAAAAACACCTTGAGGGAAATTTTTTTCCACCTTGTCATAGATATGTATAAGCGAACAAACTGAGTGCCGAGCCATGCGTTTAATAATAATTTCACTAGAATCATCAAAATCAGAAAAATCGCTTAATATAAAAACCAAAGCCCCTTTTTTGACAAACTTTTCACTTTGCAAAAGAGCCTGATGCAAACTTATTTCATCTTGTTTTAAAGTTTCTGCAATTTTACCCGCCTCACTTAAAACATCTATTAATGAAAGAAGTGTTTCTTTACCGCTTTGAGGCAAAGCACATTCTATTTTTTCTTCTCCGACAACACAAAAACCGATTTTGTCATTTTTGTTTTCCGCTAAAAAGGAAATAAGGGCACTACATTTTGCTGCTAAAACAGCTTTAAAAGATCCTTTTGTTGCAAACTTCATTGCCAAACGCATGTCAACAATTAAAAAAACTTGTCTTTCTTTTTCGTCTATATATAACTTCGTATATGGCTTGTTATGTTTGGCTGTTATTTTCCAATCAATCAACCGAATGTCATCCCCCGGTTGATAAACACGCACCTCCTGAAAATCCAAACCTTTTGTTTTAAAAGGCGAAACCGTTTCACCAAACCCGACTTCAGACATCAATCTGTTTTTTGCCAAAAAAAACATCTGAGCCTTTTTTTTCATTTCAAAAAGCGAATCTTTATCAGCATAAACGGTTTTGGAAAAGTGCTTTTGGTTCATCTTACACCATCGGAACACGTTTAAGCAATGTGCTGACGAGTTGATCTGATGTAACACCAACGGCTTTTGCTTCAAAAGAAGGTAAAACCCTATGTCTTAACACATCAAAAACAATGGATTTTAAGTCATCCGGTGTTACATAATCATGACCATTAACCCAAGCAGCGGCTCTAGCACAAATATCAAGAGCAATCGTACCACGCGGAGAAACGCCAAATCCAATATATTTTGCCAAATCATCACCGTATGGCTTTGGATTTCTGGTAGCCATAACAAGCTGAATAATATACTCTTCAATTTCAGGAGACATATAAACTTCTAAAACTTCTTGTCTGGCGGCAAAAATTGTTTTTTCAGGTATTTTCTTAAAGGCCGGCAACGGTTCTTGCTTTTCTTCTTTACGAATCAATTTTAAAATCTTGCGTTCAGCCTCCGCTGTCGGATATTTAATTTTTACATAAAACAAAAATCTATCCAACTGAGCTTCCGGCAACACATAGGTCCCCTCTTGTTCAATAGGGTTCTGTGTTGCCATAACCATAAATAAATCCGGCAATTTATAAGTGGTATTTCCAACCGTAATTTGTCTTTCACCCATAGCTTCCAATAAAGCTGACTGGACTTTTGCCGGAGCACGGTTAATTTCATCAGCTAAAATCAAGTTGCTAAAAATAGGACCTTTTTGAAAGTAAAACTGATGTGTTTCATGCCGATAGACATCACTACCCGTAATATCAGAAGGCAATAAATCCGGTGTAAATTGAATACGTTGTTCTTGAGCATCAATCAATCGTGAAAGAGTTTTAATTGCCTTTGTTTTTGCAAGGCCCGGAGCACCCTCTACCAACAAATGTCCATTACATAGCAAAGCTATTAAAAGCTTTCTTGTCAAATCTTCCTGACCGACAATCATAGTATTCATATAATCTAATAAATTTTGAAACTCTTGAGTTATAGCCATTTTTTATCCATCTCCTAAATTTGTGAGTTGCTTTTTATTAAAAATAATATATACTGCTTTTGTTAGGATTGCAAATGACAAATTCAATTTTGTCCCTATATCGGGTATTTTTTATAGATGACAATGACCAATTATGGGCATTGTTTCAAAATGGAAGGCTCAGTTTAATGAAACAAGTGCCTCCGTTTGCTTTATTTTCATCAGATCACACCCTCATTACAGGCGTTGAAATTGACGGCAAATCAACGAACATAAAATGGATATATGCTGATTTTCAAAAAAAAGACTTTCCTCCTATAATAACTTGCCCCGGATATTGTTATTATCCGGTTTTACTTAATAAAGTTCATGGCCAAATAGCCGTTTTACAAGCTGATTTATTAAACCCTGCCGGCATGGGAAAAATGCTTGTTTATCAAAAAGCCCGTAAAAAATATCATTTAATTGATTCTTTTCAAGCCGCAATGTATCCTCCGTTTTATGGAAATTCCGGTTCTTTATACTATATTTCACAAGAAGGAAATTTATTAAAAAAAACAGCCGGCGAAATAAGACCTATACACCCTAATGTTACTCTTTTTGCTTTAAGTGAAAATGAGGAAGAAATCGCACTTTATTCAGGTGAAACAATTAAATGGATATCGCCCAAAACAGGACAATTCAGACAATTTATCGCCTTTGATGTTACAGCCATTGGATTTAATCAGGAAGCTGACATTTTATTTTTTGCCACACACAAACAAGGGCGTACCGGCCTTTATCAATATAATAAACACAATCAGGAAATCACCTTAATACTGAATCATCCGGCAAAAATAACTGCCATTTCCTTTTAGCTTATTGACAAAGAACCAACTAAAAATTATACTCAACTTCAGTTTATTCGGAGGTTATATGTCTATCACTGATACGTTATTATTATCATTTGTCCAAAGTGCAACTGAATTTTTACCTGTTAGTTCTTCAGGCCATTTGGTACTCATGGAAAAATTTGGTTTTTCTAATCAAAGTTTGTTGATGGATATCTCCCTACACTTAGGAACCCTTATCGCCGTTTTAGCTTTTTTTCACAAAGACATTTTAGCCCTTATTACAAAATTTTATAAAAAAGGTCCCGAACAAAAACTTGTTATTGATTTAATTATCGCAACTATCCCCGCTTGTTTAATCGGATTCTTTTTTAATGACATTATAGAAACAGTTTTACGTTCCCCTATTGTTATTGCAATTACCTCTATCTTTTACGGAATCTTACTTTGGATAGCTGATAAATTTTCTCCTAAAGCAAAAACAATAAATAACATTGGGGCAAAAGAAGCCCTTATTATCGGATGTGCACAAGCCCTAGCACTCATACCGGGAACGAGTCGTTCCGGCATTACTATGACAAGTGCCAGATTTTTAGGAATCAATAGAGTAGACAGTGCTAAATTTTCTATGCTACTTTCAGTTCCGGTTATTGCATTAGGCGGTCTTTATATGTTATTTAAAGGAGCGACAGAGGGAATATTAACGCCTGATTTACTCTCTGAAATTTCCATTGGAATCGTCTCTGCCGGATTGTTCGGTCTGGGCGCTGTCTGGTTCTTGATGAGATGGTTGAGAACAGCTTCTTTCGCTGTTTTCGCTATTTACAGGATTCTCCTTGGGCTTTTTTTGCTTTTTACGTTTTTGTAACTGTTTTTGCAAATATTCTAAAACATAAATTCTAATGGCACTAGATAAATTACCACTGCGTTGCATATCCAGTTTTGTAATTAACTCACAGACTTTTACTTTTTCTTTTTCAGCAATTTCTTTTAAAGCAGACCAAAAAGGCTCCTCTAAAGAAACACTTGTTTGATGCCCCATAATAACGAGTGAATGTTTTTTCATTTTTTACGAAACCTTTCTAAATCAATAATTTGACCAACCGGTTCATCTTTTGGAACATTATCTGTATTTTTCACAAATGGAACCGGCGTTAAAACAAATCCGAAATTTTGAGACGGATCAGCAAATTGCACAATAGCCCCATATGGAATCGTCAATGTTGAAAGAACACCACCAAAAGCCAAATCCACCTGAAAATAATTTTCTTCTACCAACAAATTATCAAACTGATACTGCAAAACTATTGTTATTTCTTCAGGATATTTTGCCCTGACAAAATCGGGTATAACAACATCCTCTCTATTTGTCTGAAATGTAATTAAAAAATGATTAGGCTCATCAAGCCCTTCTTTTTCAACTGTTTTTAAAATATCACGCATCATATTGCGTCTGGCATTTTGAAGAAACTGAGGATAATCCAACATAGCACATCTCCTAAAAAAAAGCGGATTTTCTGTTGCTAGGAAATCCACAAACCCCACCTAAACGCTCATATTGTTCAGGAATTTATCGTTACTTAGATACCTAAAATTAAGCAGCTAAAGCAACTGGAGCAAAATTATCATTTGCG
>CALCTR010000059.1 GCA_937906925.1 uncultured Alphaproteobacteria bacterium | reverse complement strand
AATTTTAAAAGAAATAGAAAAAGAAATTTTAAAAGCAGGTGCAGATTTTTATATTCCAAAACCTTATGAAATTGATGATATGTATTTTTGGATTGAAAAATTTTTAAAATAAAAAGCGGAACGTGCTCTAGGCGGAATATAATAAACAAAAAACCGCTCTGTTTTTTTATGCCCATCAGCGTCCGTTGTTTCATACGTTTTTGTTAAAAAATTCTCTAAAATAAAATCTGATAACAAGGCAGCGGTTTTAGAGTTTTTTGTCAGCATGTGGGCAACAGAATAGAGGGAAAACTTTTTATCCGGTCTGACATATGTCTGGGGGGTATTGGTTAAAATATAACTCAAGCGATTTTTGGGAACACCAAAAGAGTCTAACTCCTCTTTATATTTGCTGACAAAAGAAAGAATACCTCGTTTATCCACCAATAAATGGGTAGCCCTTGTTTTACCGTCTTTAAAAACAAAAACATCCTTTTCTTCAGATGAGGACTGATCCGGCAATAAGAACGGTGTGTTATTTTCAACACCTTTTTGATAAAAAGGTTGGTAAACTGCCTCATCAGAACGATAGGTCGCCCCTAACAAATTTTGATAAACAAACGTATAAAAATCCGTTTTTTTGGCAAAAATGCCTAAATCTTTAGCCAAATCATAAATGGTGTAAAAATTTTCTTGCATATGTTATCCTCTTTGATTTACGCTTTTTATTTCTTGAGCTCTTTTTGCTTTAGCTCTTTGATATTGGTTAAGACGCAAAAGAAAAACCTCTTGATATCTTTTGTGGGTATAACCTTCAAGTGTTAAACCGCTTGATTTTTGGGCTCTTAAAAACGCATCCACATAAAGGCCGGACTCTTTAAGCTCTGCTGAATGTCTGTTAACTAACACGTCAATGCCTTTTAAATCAAAACACAGGATGAGAGGGGCATTAGGCGGTCTTGAATAAACAAATAACGGCTCTTCTTGCTGATTGCCTTTTTCATCCCGTGTGGTATATGTTTCATTTATCCACTTGGTTTCAGCCAGTTGTGTCAATTTAGGAGAGCAACTCGTTCCCATAATCCAAAAAAGATAAGAAAGCGAAATTAAATCTTTTGTATGCTCCTTGACCTTGATTTTGCCCCATAAAGCATCCACCTCTAACGGATTTATATTCAACTGTTTTTGATATTTTAAAGCAAAATATTTAAGGCTGTCTTTTCTAAGAACAGGGATGATTTTGCCAACCGAATCCTCAGCCAATTCAACCATCTTTTGAATAGAGGTGTTGCCGTTTTCATCCAAAGTGGGATAAACGGTATTAGCTATTTGTTTTAAAAACGATGTTTTGATATTAGAGCGTCTACCCAAATGAAGTTGTTGATTTAAATCTTCTAATTTTAAATGACGCCTGCTATCCAGCGGATGAATTTCAATCCCCTCTGTCAAAGAGGTAATCAATAACGGATTAACCTTATGAGAGATTAAAAAATCCTGATGCTTTTTAACAAACGCCAAAATCGCCTCTTTACTTTTAAACACATAAGTGTAAGCTGTGCCGGATTTGACATATTGAAAGATTTTTTCCTCTTTTTGCCGGCCGTTTTCATCCATTGACAGATAAGTATCTTCTAAATAATTATTTTTAATATCCCGAGTTAAAGAAAAAACAGCTCTTATCGGTAATTTTAAAAACCGGCTAAATTCCCGAAAGCTCATCATTTCATCTGTTTTATCGGCAATCTCATCAACACCGATTAAGCGGTTAATTTTATCTAAATGAACCCCTTGATTTAAAAACTCTTCTTTAAGAAGAGAAACAAAATGCGGGATATTTTCTTCTCGGATAAACAAAGTTTTTTGATTGAGGCAATAAAGCTCTTCTACCAAAGGAGCGGTTTGATTGATAACACCTTTTAACGGTACTATTACCTGTGTGAGATTATGTTTTTGAACTAACTTTTGCAAAAGCTCAGCCGTAATTGCCATACTGCCAAACCGGCCGGATAAAATACCCAACGTAACATAATCCTTTCTATTCCAAACGGGGAAAGCCTCTTTTTCTAAAATAAATTGCGTGTCAACACCCATTTGAGCCAAAGCTTCTTGATGGCGTCTTACAAAATCAAGTTTGCCTTTTTTTCTAACCTTAATAATAACACCTGTTGAGCGATTGCTTATTTCAAACATATTTTTTAAAACAACATTGCCCGCCTCATCTTGCTCCGTTATTTTATCTGAAAGACAGTTGGCGATAATATAGTCTTTTAAACTCTTTTCAAGGTTGGGAATGTGCCTGAACTGACGGACAAAAGAGCGAAAATCTTCAAACTCGTTTTGCTCTTCAGCCCTTGCAATAAAATCACGCAAAAAGTATTTAAAATTTTCTTGAAAAGCTTTTAACGCCTCAGTTTTAAAATAAAAAGAGCCGACTTTTCTCTCCCCTTGAACATAGGCAAACATATCCCGAATTTGCATTTTGTCATTCGCTTGTTGCCTGTGATATGTGCCGGTAATGAGATTGGTCTTAATATAATCTGCCAACGCTTTTGCGACATAAGAGTTGCGAACCAATTTTTTGCATAAACTCCAAATCTCCATTAACCCTTCTGTCGGCATGGGATAATATTCTAAGTTAAACAAAATGGCTTTTATCTTATTTTCAGAACAACCAAGTTCAACAAGCTCTTTTTGCCGATTGGCAATAAACGCCAACACGCCTTTTTTATCCGTCAAAAACTCTGTTTTTGTTCTATTTTTGTAAGGGATAAAAATCTTTTTTTCACTAAAAGAAAGAGGGGCAATCGGTAAGTTAAAGTGATTATCCTGTGCCTCTTTATAAATATGCTCTGTACCTGTATAGGTATCTTCTAACGCAAAGTGTCTAATCCATTTAAACAGTTTGTTCTTTTTAGCTGGCGGAACAGATAAAATATCTGCCAACTCATCAAATGAATAATAATTTATGGTTGAAACCTTTGTTTTGCCGTAAAAAAAACAATCATCTATTTTTTTAAGTAACATTTTTACCCCTTCTAAAGTGTCAAATTCATATAAGTATATCACATTTTTATACTTTTGTCAAAGATTTTTTACATTAAAAACAACTGCTTTGTTGACAAATCATAAAAAAGAAAGTATGGTTTTAAAAAAGGAGTTTTTTTTATGACCGATACCATTGATGTTTTAAAAGATTTAGTCGCCCTAAAAACCACACCTAAAGCACCGGACACAGACACAAAAGCCTATCTTGAAAATTGGGCAAAACAGCATAACGTCCTTTTAAAATCTCTTTATAATGAAAAGACACAAAAACACAGCTTTTTAATCGGTGTTAACATCCCTGATTTTAAAGGGGCAACGGCTGATATTTTGCTTTCGGGACATATTGATACCGTTGAAGCAAGCCCCTCTTTTTGGCAGACAAATCCGTTTGAAGCTACCGAAAAAGAGGGATGCCTTTTTGGTCTTGGATGCGTGGATATGAAAGCATTTATCGCGGTTTGTCTTGCCCGTATTCAGGATATACAAAAGTTAAATAAACGGGTGATTTTAGCCATATCCGCTGATGAGGAGACAACCTCCTATGGCATTTTGGATATTATAAAATTTTTAAAACAAGAACAAGTAAGTGTCAATAAAGCCTTGGTCGGTGAACCCACTAATCAAAAACTCGGCCTTTTTAACAACGGATATCTGGGGTTTACCACCAAAATAACGGGGCTTTCCTGCCATTCCAGCATGCCTCATTTAGGGATTAACGCTCTTTATATCGGTGCTCGGTTAATAACGTTTATTGAACAGTTACATAAACTCTATGAATCAAGCGGTATTACCCTGAATGTCGGCATTTTTGCCGGCGGAAAGGGGCGAAATTTGGTGGCAGAGCGTGCCAATGTTGATTTTGAAATCCGCTATCAAAATGAGGCTAAAAAAGACTTACTTTTAAAAGAGATACACACCTTTCACACCGCTCTTGAAAAAGAGTATCCGATGGCAAAAGTCAAACTTATAGAAAAAGAAAATCTCCCTCTGTTTAAACAAGAAGAGTCCCCCTTTACCCAGCTGGTGGCAGAGGTGTTTGAGGCCACGCCTTGTGATTTGGCCTATGCCAGTGAAGCCGGCTTTTTTAAACGCTTAGGAGCTGATACGGTTGTTATCGGAGCGGGTGATGAACTCTTAGCTCACAAAAATAATGAATATATCCGCATCAGTGATATTTTGGATTATCAAAAAAAACTGCTCCGCCTTTTGGAAAGGATTTGACTTTTAAACTAAAAAGGCATAAAGTTTAAAAAAAATTAACGTGGGGACAACATGATAAAAGAAAAAAAACAGGCACTTTTTGTGGTATCGGCTTTGGTTGTTTTAAGCTTGTGTATCGGTTATGTATTTAATCAAATGGTAAAAGCGAACAACTTTTTAGAAGATATGATCCATTTGGCTCGGAGCTATATCCCTGAAAATATTACGACACTTGAGGCTACAAAATCAGGCACTTATAAGGGGATGGCCTATGAACTTGTCTATTTTAACCCCAGAAATAAAAGTGAACGTGAGGCTCATTTTGCCTCTGTTAAGCTTAAAGATGTCTCTTTTTTGACATGTTCGCTTATTTTAAATCAGCCTTACACCTATCCCATGAACGTATCTTTGGACAATAAGCCCGTCTTTTTTGGCTCAGATTGGCGATGCTTTAAAAAGTTAAAACACACCATGCTGGTACAGTTTGAACTTTTTAACCCTTTTACCAATACACACATGCATGAGCCGAAGGCTTGTGAAGTTTTGTGGGATTGTGATTATGAAAACGAGGAAATTTGCAAACACAATTACTGCAAAAAAATTAAAATAAAATAAAAGAATAAACACCTTGACAAATTGTAAAACAAGGGGTACAAAATAACGGTTAATCTCTTTTGAAAGAAGCACGATGAATCTGATTTTATTTCGCTATATTTTAAAGCATTATGCTTTTATCTTTTTTGCGGTTTTATTTTCTCTAGCAGCCGTTATTATGCTTTTTGATATGGTGGAATTGCTCCGCCGTGCCGCTAAAATAGAAAATGTTGCCTTTTTAGACGTATTGGCATTGGCGTTTTTAAAATCACCACAAATGATGCACGTGATTTTACCGTTTATTATTTTGTTATCCGGTATTATTTTCTTTTTAAAATACAGTGCCTCTTTAGAGCTGACCGTGATGCGTGCCATTGGTTTTTCTGTATGGAATTTTATGGTACCTGTTCTGTCATTTGTCTTGCTGGTCGGCATTTTTGACGTAACGGTGTTTAGCCCCTTTTCAGCTTTGACAGCCAAACGCTATGAGCGGTTGGAAGAACGGATCGGCCTGACACGCTCTCATCCTTTTTCCTGGTCAGAAAAAGGGCTTTGGCTCAGAGACACGCAAGGCGTGCAAACACTGGTGTTAAGAGCTTCTCGCGTCAGACAGGAAAATAAAGATGTGATGTTGGATAAATTATCTGTTTTTGAATTGGACAGCACCGGCCAACTCATCCGCCAAATTGAGGCGGAAAAAGGTCTTCTTCTTCAAAACGTTTTAACCATCCCCAATGCATTTATCATTGACCCGATTATTGAAGACAGTTATATAAAACAGGTGGAAAGCCTAAAAACAAATATTTCTTTAGAGCGGATTTTAGAGCGGTTTGATGAACCCAGAACCATGTCTTTTTGGCGGTTTCCGCGTTTTATTAAATTCTTAAAAGAATCGGGATTTTCAACCACCGAACATGAGATGTATTTTCACGAACTGTTAGCCTATCCTATTCAACTGATTGCCATGATATTGATTGCTGCTGTTTTTGCTCTCCCACCAACCATGCGTCAGGGAAAAACGTTATTTCGCATTATTTTAGCGATATTATCCGGATTTTTGCTTTATCTGCTAGGTCGGTTTACCAATATGGCCGGTCTGACACAAAATCTGCCGTTTATGTTGGCGGCATGGGGACCGGCGTTAATTAGTATTCCGCTTTGTGTGTCGGCATTGCTCCATCTTGAGGACGGCTAAGCTCTCTAAATCTTGAAACACGCTCTGACCAAAGCAAAGTCCCCAAACTGATGGATAAAGTAATCCAAATAATCTTATCTCCATAATACGCTCCAAAATAAAGAGCGGTTGCAATGTTAAACACCTGCATAATGCAAACAGCGTTAAACAAGGTTAATTTTTTGGGCTTTTTAACAAGGTGTTTATAAAGAAAAACCGTAATTAAAAAACCTAAAATTTCAGGCAAATAACTCACCGGTGCCATCAAGATAAAATAAGGGGATTCTTTTAAAATTAAAAAATAAACGTCCGTAAAAAACAACACAACAATCGGCGGTAAAAATACAAACGCATAAAACCAAAATTCTTTTTCAGGCGGGAGATAGTACATTTGCTTTTGCCCCTTTTTTAATAAGAACAAAAAGACAATTAACACCAACCCCGCAAGGGCGGCAGCTAAACAATAATTCGCAAAAGAAAATCGGCTTAAAATAAAAAAATAAATAGCATACAAAAAGATAAAAACAGTCGGATAATTACGGTACCACTTCCGCTCTCTTCCTGATTGAAAAAGATATCGGAACAGTTGATTGAGTGTTACACTTAAAAAGGCAGGAATCCATATCGTTGAGAGGAATAACGGGCTGAGATACCATAAATCTGTCATTTCTGTTTTGTTGGAAATCATAATCAATAATGAAATTTCAACCATGTAAAACGGAACGGCAATCATATAAAGTATCTGAGCCAACCAATCTTTTAAGAATTTTTCTTTTATCCGACTGTTTAATTGCATCTTTATCCAATCATTTTTGTATAAGAAATAACACGCCCCACAACACCAACAGTTTGATAATCCGTTGCCTTAATGGGTTTATACTTAGGATTATCAGACATTATTTCTGCCGAATTGTCAAATGGATTTATTTGTAACCGCTTTACAACCAATCTGTCGCCGATACAAAACAGATAAATCCCATCACTGACCGGTGTGCTATATGAAATATCTACCCATACAAAATCACCGGATGAAATGGTCGGTTCCATACTATCACCAACCACTTTTAAAATTTTGATATGCTCAGGAGCAACAGGGGTCAACTCCTTTAACGCACGAACGGAAAGAGCGTGATGGCCGATAACATTTGTTTCAAAATTTACAATCCCGTTTCCACAGCAAGCAACAGCATCCACCACATCTAACTGAACGGTATCGCCCTTATCTTCCCCATTTAAAAGCCATTGCCAATCTACATTAAAAATCTTGGCATACAACATGGCTGACTTTTCATTTAAGGGTCGCTCACCCGACTCGTGCTTTTGATACTTAGGATAAGAAAATAACCGCCCGCCATCTGCATATTTTTTAAAAAAATCCATCGCATCACGACAGCCTAAATCAACACGACATTGTACCATACGTTGTGTCTGAGAGAAATTTTTTTTCATCATATATCCTTTCTATAATTATAAATATTGTATTAAATTATTTTTTATACGTACATTCTATAATAATTTTTGTACTATATGCATTATATAATACACATTTTTCGCGTTGTCAAGCATAAAAAAATAAAAAAAATACAAATTTTAAAAAAATTTATAACCCCCTGTTTATAAAACAAAATTAAACACCGATACCCAGTTTTTCACCTTTTGGAGGGATAAATACTGCTGATGATGTACAAAAATGGTTGCTGGTGGGGCGTGCGGGGCGTGGGTGCGGTGGGTGTGGGGTGCAGCGTGGCGGGCGTGGGTGGCGTGGTGCGTGGCGGAGCGTTGCGTGGGTGTGTGGGGAGCGTAAACACATTTCCCCCTGCCCGTTGGGTGTATCCCTTTAACTTAAAGTGGAACTACTGCCAGTGGGCGTGCAATAGGTATAGCGTGGGTGTGTGGTGCGGTGGGCGTGGTGTGGCGTGGTTGGCGGAGTGTG
>CALCTR010000058.1 GCA_937906925.1 uncultured Alphaproteobacteria bacterium | reverse complement strand
CCTGCAATACCCGTTGTTATAGCCGCATTAGCTAGAACGGGTGCAAACTCACGCTGTCCACCGCTTGAAGACCCCTGCCCACCCGGCTGTTGCACCGAGTGAGTTGCATCAAAAATAACAGGATAACCCGTCTGCTTCATAATCGGTAAAGAACGCATATCAACAACCAATGTATTGTAACCAAAAGAAACCCCTCTTTCTGTCAGCAATATATTGTGATTACCCGTACTTTCTAACTTTGAAACGACATTTTTCATATCCCAGGGAGCCAAAAACTGCCCCTTTTTCACATTGATGGTAGCCCCCGTTTTTCCAGCAGCAATAACTAAATCTGTTTGGCGACATAAAAAAGCAGGAATTTGCAAAACATCAACAACCTTTGCTGCTTCAGCACATTGAAAAGGCTCATGAATATCCGTAATAACCGGGCATTTGAATTTTGCCTTAATATCACTAAAAGCAACCATCGCTTTTTCAAGCCCCATCCCTCTGATACCATTGACACTCGTTCTATTGGCTTTATCAAAAGATGCCTTAAAAATAAAAGGGATATTTAACTTTTGCGTCAAAGAAACAAGAGCTTCTGCCATCTCCATACCATGGGAAGCACTTTCCATCTGGCACGGACCTGCAATCAACACAAATGGTAAATCATTTGAAAATGTAAGATTTGCAACCTGAATTTTTTTTTGCATACAACACCTCTTTTTATTTGGTATTTGGAACTTGTTCTTGTGTAACAGGAGTTTCAGGTACAATGCTGATTTTTTCAACTTCACCAGCTTTTTTAGCCATAATGACAAGTGCTAAACTGGTTACAATAAATGCAACGAAGAAATATGCTGTCATTCTGGATAAAAAGTTTCCGGCTTGGCGGCCCGTAAATAAACCGGCTCCACCTTGACCACCACCCAAAGCACCAAGAGCACCGCCTTCAGAGCGTTGTAATAAAACTAAGATTGTAATACAAATAGCTAATATAATATGAATTGTTAAAATAAATGTTTGCATATCTTTTCCTTATGAAATAAATCAATTATTATGCTCTAGAGTTTTAAACGAGTGCATTCTAGACTAATTTTATTTTTTTTGCAAGTCTAAAAAACGTTTGACACTAAAATCAAAAAAAATTGTCTTTTTTTTCATTTTTGTTAAGAATTTACTTACTTTTTATTTGTTATGATGTTAATATAGATTCTGTTAAGGAGTTAAACCATGCGAACAAACACCATCATACAGGGCGACTGCATTGAAGTTATGAAAAAAATGCCGGACAACAGCGTTGACGTCATTTTTGCAGATCCGCCCTATTTTATGCAGCTGGGAGGAGATTTACTCCGACCGGATGCAACACATGTGGATGCCGTTACGGATGCATGGGATAAATTTGATAACTTTGCCTCTTATGATACCTTTACAGTTGAATGGTTAAAACAAGCTCGTCGTGTTTTAAAAGAAAACGGCACCATTTGGGTTATCGGTTCCTATCACAATATTTTTAGAGTCGGCTATTGCCTGCAAAATCTTGACTTTTGGATTTTAAATGACATCATCTGGGTTAAAACAAATCCTATGCCTAACTTTAAAGGAACCAGATTTGCCAATGCCCATGAAACGTTGCTTTGGTGTGCTAAATCTGAAAAAGCAAAATATACATTTCATTATGAAAGTATGAAAGCTTTTAACGATGATATACAAATGCGTTCGGATTGGCTCTTACCCATTTGCAACGGACCCGAACGCCTCAAGGATGAAAAAGGCAAAAAAGTACACACAACACAAAAACCAGAAGCATTGCTTTATCGGATATTATTAGCCTCAACAAATCCGGGAGATATTATTCTTGATCCGTTTTTCGGAACAGGAACAACCGGTGCTGTTGCTAAAAAATTAGGACGTAAATATATCGGTATTGAACGTGAGGCAAAATACATTAAATATGCAAAAAAGAGATTAGCATCTATTCCAAATGTAAAAGACGATACACTTTATGAACCGATAGCACCCAAAAAAGCAGAACCTAGAATTCCATTTGGCTCCGTTATTGCTCATGGACTTATCAAACCCGGTCAAAAACTTTTTGATGCCAAAAAACGCTATTGTGCCATTGTCAAGGCCGATGGCTCTGTTAGAACGGATATGCATCAAGGGTCCATTCATCAAGTTGGAGCAAAATTACAAGGATTACCTTCTTGCAACGGGTGGACATTTTGGCATGTACCCACCAAAAAGAGAAGAAAAGACGATACAGAAATGGTTGTATTAGACATGTATCGTCAAAAATTAAAAGAAGAATTAGAAACACTCTAGTATACAAAGGAAAATAAACATGAAAAAATTACTTTTAACATTTACACTTGCCTCATTTTTAAGTGCCTGTGCAACGAATCCGTATACAGGCGAAAGCCAAGTTTCAAAAACAGCTTGGGGAACCGGCATCGGTACAGCTGCCGGAGCCGGCTTAGGAGCCATTATCGGTGGTAAAAAAGGTGCCTTAATCGGTGCCGGAGCCGGTGCATTGGTTGGTGCCGGTGGCGGTGCCTATATGGATATTCAAGCAAAAAAATTGCGTCAAGAACTTTTAGGTACCGGTGTTCAAGTTATCTCTCAAAATGGACAAGTACAGCTCATTATGCCGGGGAACATCACCTTTGGTTCTAACGAAGCCATCATTCAACCTTCTTTCACGCCAACACTTAATTCCATCGCCAAAGTCATCAAAGAATACAATAAAACAATGGTTCAAATTATCGGTTATACAGATAATACAGGTTCTATAGCTTACAATAACACTCTTTCTCTGAGAAGAGCTAATGCTGTTTCAAATTATTTAAGATTACAAGGCGTATCAGCTGATCGTATTATTACGGACGGATTAGGTCCTCAAAATCCGATTGCTTCAAACGCCACCGCTCAAGGAAGGGAACAAAACAGACGAGTTGAAATTTTCTTAATCAACAAAAACTAACTGAAAATCCATACAAAAAAAGAGCGTGATAAACGCTCTTTTTTTATAGCCCTTTTACTATTTTTTCTTGACTCAGAATAAAATATCTGTCCTAATGAAAAACGGTAAAGGAACTTATAAATGACACATACAATTACTGAAACAAAAGACGGTATTTTAAGTATTTGCACCCGTACTGAAACCGGTTCAAAAACAACACGTTATATTGATAGCTCCAGAGGGCTTATTTTAGACACAATGGAAGTAACACCCGATGCAAGAATTTTTACAAAATATAAATCTGATGGGATTCATATTGATGAAGTAGAAATATCAACATTGAATGCTAAAACCATTTATTTTGAAGATAAAAAGACTCCCAAAGTGAATCAGGAAATTTTACCGGATAAGACAAAAAAAACAGTCCATTACAGAAGAGACACAAGTATCAATAAAGTTACCGTTGAAATGCCGGAAGGTACTTTTCAAACCACCTATTTTAATGCAGACGGCAAAAAACCCGTTAAATTTATTGAAACAAATACAGAGGGCTTAAGTAAGACAACAATTTTTAATGATGTAAATGGACAAATTCAAAATATTCAAGAAGATTTGGCAGATGGAAGCATTTTAAAAACATTTTTTAGAGCTGATGGTACAATTGAAAAAAAATGGCAAATGCACCTCAAAGGATTAAAAAGCAATACCATTCGCCAAACACTTTTTGATAAAAGTGGCAAAAAAATAATTAAAACAGAAGACATAGAAGGTTAGCATTATCTTATGAAAAAAATATTTATCATTTTGACTGTTACGGTTGTTATATTTTTTAGCATATTTTCTTTTGTTTATTCCACTTTACAAAAAACGACTGAACCTTTAATATCTGTTATTATGCCGACATACAACAGAGCCCATCTTTTACCCCAAGCAATCAACTCTATACTTAATCAAACCTATAAAAATTTTGAATTTATCATTATCAATGACGGGTCTTCCGATAAAACACAAAAAGTTCTAAAAGAGTACCAGAAAAAAGACCATCGCATCATTTTGCTATCAAATGATGAAAATAAAGGAATTGTTACAAGTTTAAATAAAGGATTAGAAATTGCTAAAGGTAAATACATTGCCAGAATGGATGATGACGACATATCGCTCCCTCGCCGTTTAGAAAGGCAAGTATATTTTCTAGAGGCAAATCCAGATATAACCGTTTTAGGTAGCAATATCCAACTACCTAAAAGCCACATATACAAAAAACATCATGACATACATGAAAATGCAATCATTAGCCATTTTGAAACACCTCTTTACCATCCGACAGTAATGATGCGGACTTCTTTTTTTAAAAAGCATAATTTAAAGTATGACAATGAATTCAATGCTACGGAAGATTCCCATTTATGGTTTTTGGTTACACAAAAAAATGGAAAAATACAAAATCTTGATGAAGTATTGGTTATACAAGATATTTTTTCACCTAAAAATTATAATTTAACGAATCAATCTAAAAACTTTCAAAAATTTTTACAAATATCTTTATCTAATTTTTTAACACAAGAGGAAATTCAAAATTTGCATTTCCCTTTGGGCCATAAACAATTTTGCTATATTATAAAGTCCATGGAAAAGAAAAATTCAACTTATCCTCAAGAAGCTTTTAATTCTCTCAAAGAATATTATTGCCATTAAAACAGCTAAACAGACCAAATAAAAAACAGCCGGATAATATTTTTATCTTGACAATTTTTGTTTGGATAGCTATGATAGAAACGTTATCCTTGTGGGGTTATAGCTCAGTTGGTAGAGCGCTGCGTTCGCAATGCAGAGGTCAGGGGTTCGACCCCCCTTAACTCCACCATTTTTATTTTTCCGATTTTGTAGGTGAGTAAATGGTTCTTAATTGGTTTAAGAGGTTTGTTTATACGCCCCGAGGATTGGGGTTAAAAGTTTTTATTCCCATCACATTTATCATCAGTTTATGTCTTGCATTTACCGCATTTCATCCCTTTCAGGAAATTTTAAAACAAGAAAAAATTCAAACCCTTATTTTATCCGTTATCAACCAATCCCAAGACGAAATCCTTTTAAAAAAAGAACTTGCCGTTTTGCAATCAGATACAGATTATAGAATAGGCATCATTGCCCAAGCTCTTATTGAGGTAAATAAAAACATTACCGAACTTAAAAATAAAACCCCGATAAATCTAAATCCAGAGCAATTAAGCTATGTGTTGAAACAAATTTTTTATTTACAAATGCTCTTTTTAAGTCTATTTATAACACTATTTTCACTGATTTGCTTTTTCCTATTATACATCATATTAAAAGGCATTGGCCCCTTGTTTCACACTAACTTAAACAAAAACGGGTGGGGGCGTATTCTTGTATTTCCCTCTTTATTTATTTTAGTCATTTATTTAATAGCGACCGTCAATCATCATCCGTTATCACTTTTATACCTAATGGCAATAGATGTTTTACTGGCTCTTTTAATAGGTGTTTATTTAAAGAAAAATGCTTAAATATACGGTTTAAACTCTTTAAAAACCGCTGTATAAACCTCTCTTTTAAAAGGAACCACCAAATCAATAACCGAATCTATATCCATCCATGAAAATGAAGAAAATTCAATTTCTTGCGGATTTATTTCTAAATCAAAATCTGCATCCGTTCCTTTAAAGCGAAACAAAAACCATTTTTGTTTTTGTCCATGATAAAGATCATCCGGATATTGATAAGGCCTAAAAAAATCATATTGATACCAATGATCCGATTGTTTAATCAGTTCAACTTTATCTTTACTAATACCAACCTCTTCCCATAACTCTCTATAGGCCGTTTCTAAAGGTGTTTCCCCTTTATCAATACCACCTTGCGGCATTTGATGGCGATAGCCATAATCTTCTGAGTTAACTCTGGTACCAATCCAAACTTTACCATCATTATTAACAAGCATCAATCCCACATTAGGACGATATTTTTTTTCATCCATAAGCACCTCCTTTTAAACAATTTGAGTATATAAAAAGAGAATAAAAAAATCAATCCCTTAAAAAAATATTTTCAAAATTTATATTTTTAGTGTATAATATAAGTATATGGAAGGAGTTTAACATGGCAACAGCTGGTGAGAGAAAAAATAATCCCGGATGTATTATGGGTAAAAATGGGCTAAGGCAATACGCATCCTTAGAAGAAGGATATTATGCCTTAAATTCTTTGTTGCTTCGTCGGTATAATAATAAAACCTGTTACGAAATTTTTAAAAAATACGCCCCCTATTCTGATGGTAACAACCCGCGTCGCTATGCCGATTTTGTTATTAATGAATTAAGAGCTAAGGGGATTAACGTTAACGATTCCACCAAATTGGATTTATCAAATCCTTATGTTTTGCAAGAATTAACTTTGGCTATTTCAAAAATGGAAAACGGCAAAGTATTGGGTGGAGCCAATTTTGCCAGAAACTGTGCCTCTAATTTTGCTGCCGGTAAATGGTTACAACCTCGGCAAGTACTGGCTGCAAATGCTAAACAAATTGAGCCTATAAATTCATCAGATAGCCCGATGGAAGGCTTAACACCCGAAAATTTGGCTCTATTGGAAGAAAAGAAAAAACAACAACAAAAAGCTGATTTAGAACAATCTCTTGCAAAACAAAATGCTCAAAAAAAACAAGAGAATTCCAATCTTTTACAAACACTACTTTGCCTTACAACTTCACTTTTAACAGGAAATTCACAAATCGGCAATATCTTAACCCAAGTTATAACCAACGTTTCCAATGATGAGCAAAATCAACTTGCCGTCAATAAAAACGATAATCAAAATGCTTAACTTTTGATCACTGTTTTTCTATATATAAAAAAGCCACTTAAAAAAGTGGCTTTTTCAATAACACCAAAAGAGATTAGGCACTTCTACCGGTAGCACGCGTTGCAACCGGTTTTTCTGCCGCTGGTTTGGTAATATTTTGTGCATTTTGACTTAATGCCCCGTTCTTAGGCATTTCTCTTCTGCGATAAGCTTTTTCAGCAGGTGCTTTTCCCACTTCTGCCTCTTTGGTATTTTCTTGAACAAGAGAAGCTTCTTTCCCAATTTTAATCAACTTATCTGTCAATACTTTTACCTCTTTATTATCTTTCATTTCACTAACACTTATACAGAAAAGTTGTGCTTGTTCTGCCGTCAATCCGTAATCAGCAGGATTTTTTAAAATTTGGGTCATACCGGTTACCAGATTTTTTTTATCCTCTTCACTTAAACTGCTACCATCAACCGCTTTTAAAACAGAACCAGCCATGGAATCTTCCGCTATCTTTGTATCTTGGGCATTAGCCATCATCACTGTACCAGCTCCCATAGCCGCGACAAGTGCAAGGGCAGCAGGATGTTTAACATTTTTTAAAGCTTTTTTTATACCTGATATACGAGCTGCCTTAGATTTTCCCATCGCTTTACGCTCAACTTCGGCAACATCTTGCATAGCCTTATCTATCCGCTCAATTAATTCTTCCGGAACATCTGCCGGCTTGTACTGTCTTAAAGCATCCGTTACTTCTACAATCGCCTTTTTTTCTTTCAGTGGTAATTTTTTTCCTAAAATTCTTTCCGTTTCTATAATGTCAGATGCAGCTTCACGGGACACCTTACGCCCTAGCTGTTTTTCCAGATTCATCATTTCACGTTCAGTTTCAGCTGCATTTTGCATTTCCTTACCTATCCGGTCAATCAGTCCCTCAGGAACTTCTGCCGGCCGGTACTGTCTTAAAACATCCATTACTTCTACAATCGCCTTTTTTTCTTTCAGTGGTAATTTTTTTCCTGAAATCTTTTCCATTTCTATAATGTCAGCTGCAGCTTCACGGGACACCTTACGCCCTAGCTGTTTTTCCAGCTTCATCATTTCACCTTCAATATCGGCTGCATTTTGCATAGCCTTATCTATCCGTTCAATCAATTCTTCCGGAACTTCTGCCGGTTGAAACTGTCTTAAAAGAGCCTCCATCTCTCTAATCTCAGCATTATCAACATTAATCTTTATTCCCCTTGACGCCGTTCTACTAGCCTCTCTCATTGCTTTTAAAAGTTTTTTTCTACCCTCAGGAGAAAGTTTTGCCGGTGTACGAAGAGCCGTATCCACCATTTTTTGAACTGTTCTGTAATCAGATTTTAAATTTACTTTTTTTGTCATATAAGCCTCCATTTTTTATAAATTGATTTTAAAATTTTATCCTCTTGTTTGACCCGCCCGCTGAACCTGAGTTGTCGTTTCACCAACTAGTGAAGCACAACCCCTTAATGTCCGAACAGCATCCGACCGAGACGTTGCTAATTCATCATTTACATTTGTTGTTATCTCCTTTTCTTGCAGATTCCGACTTTCTTCTACCTCTTTTAACAGTTCAACTATTTTACCATATCGCTCTGTATCCCCTTCATTTTCAGGATTATCCCTATAATACATAGCCACTTCAATAGCTGTATACCCCCCCTTATTTTGCTTCATTAAATCTAATGAACCACTCTCCAGCAAAGCTTCTACAATATCTGTACGACCCAGATTAACCGCCTCATGTAAAAGAGTATCGCCTATTGAGACATCAAAAACCTGATTAACATCTGCTCCATTTTCAATAGCATTCCTTATGACATTTTCATCAGGATGTGTTTTTTTCAACTCTTCTTGTAAAACAGGCCCCATGCGATGCGTACTGAAAGCTTTTAACAATTCGGTTGTTTGCTTTTCAGCTACTTCAGCATATTGTTTAACATCCTTAAGTGTTTTTAACATATCTTTTTCAGGCAAGGGTGCAATTTTATTTAAATCAGGTTCTCCATTTTGATTTACCCATCCTTTTTTACGGCAAATATCCTTAAAATCAAGAGCAGACCTTAGGCCTTTATTTATTTCATCACAACAGGATGCTTCTGCCATAAATTGAGAAGCAATCTGCTCATCTGACAAACCCAGTGATTTTGCCTGTTGAATAACTCCTGCTCTATCCTGATTAAAAAGATTTTCAAAGCCCTCCGGCAACGTTAAGGCCGATTCACTTTGGGCATACATAAAGGTAGCTCTAAAAAGATCAGTCCCATTGTATCTTTTACCAAATACTTTATCATAATAAGTGTTAAAAGAAGTTACCTCCCCATTTTCAAGAGCCTGTAATTTCTTTTTTTCAACATATGTTAATTTTGACGGATCCTTTTGTTTTAAAATGGCTAATTCTTTTTCCTGAAAATCTCCAAACTCCATTTCACCAAAAATGGATACCACTCCGCCATCACCACTATATTCTGATCCAATCAAACTCGCAACCAGTTGACTTTTGTAAGAACTTGATACACCAAAACGTTTCTGAGAATTAGATTTTTTTGTAAAATAATTAAATGGATGATTCTTATCAGGATGTATTTGCGTTGTTTTATCTTTCAAAGCCGATTCTGCCGATAAATCTGGTTCCGTCTTTTGGGATTTCACTTCAGATTTAACAGATAAATTTGGGTCCGCCTCTCTTGATTTTAGTCTTATCATTTGCTCTAAAAGAGTTTTATCCTGCGTCTGTGTTTGAGATTTTTGATACATTTGAATACACTTAGAATAAATAGCAATCTCTTGTCTGAGTTCTTCTATATTTAAATAAGTATCCGTCAAATTATCAAACGATTGTTTTAATTTTGACTGATTAATCAATTCCAGTGTCTCTTTATCCTCACCGCTTAATAACTTTTCTTGTATATCCTTTTTAGCTGCTGTTTTATCAAACAAGGTATTATCGTCAGAATTTTCTAATTCTCTTTCCAAATATGCATCATATGCATCCGTATGCTCCTTAGCAAATGATAATGCCTCTTTTAACTTAGGATATTTTTTAAGTTTATCCATTATTTTTTTTAATTCTGCAACTTCTAAATCAGCACTTTTTTGTACCATATTACAATGCGATACGACACTATCCATACGTCCCTTTTTAACATTATCGGTTACAGGTTTGATAGCCTCCTTAATCAAGTAATCAGCCACAAAACCGGCTGCCACAGCCCCTACAAAACCGGTTGCACCACCAACAACTCCACCAACAGGACCACCAACTGCCGTACCGACAGCCGCCCCTTTAGTAGCCCAAGAGGCCCCCAATGTCCATGTAGCACCTATAATGCCAGCATCCACCCCTGCATCAACATCATCGTTTGAATTTTGAACACCTTCAAAAACAGCTGTCCCTTGATTAGTTAACCGCTCCTGAGAGACATCATCTTGATAAAAAGAATCCACATAACGAGCATCGTCCATATCAAAATATGGGATTTTTCTACCACTATTTTTAGTGAGAGTTTTATAAGCTTCTGTATATCCGTTAATAGCCTTAAAAGCTCCTTGTGCTTGAACAAAGGAGTCATAGGCTGCTTGAATTTGATTTGAATAATTAGTTATAGACTCAGCAAGTTCATTGTTACCATCTCGCTCACACGAGGCCTTTTTGGCATCAAGAACAGACGTTAATGCTCGTGGTAATTTTTTTGTCGGCGGGGTTAAATTTATCCACGCCCCCTGTTCAACCGTTGTTAATGCTGTTTCTTTTTGAAACTCACAAATACTTGCCCATCTGGGAGACCGCCGCATCAATGTCAACAAATAGTTATTGGCCTCTGTTGTACCGGATAATTCTTTTTTTAAACGAACAACATCATCCCCTTGATAACGCATAGCTAATTGAGGCAAATGTTTTTTAAAAATATCGTACCCTTGAAACTTTAGTTGTGGCAAATATTTTATTCCCAACGAATCCATATAATAATTCATAGCCAAAGCTGTTTCCATACGCGTTTTATTTAATAAATTTACCTTTTGAACAGCTATCTTATCATAAGCTTCTTGTACCTGTTGTGCCGACTTTATCGGTTCTATCATTTTTGTTGCAACCGCAAAATCATAAAATGTATGAATTCTATCATTTGAAAGCGTCTCTAAAACCCTTTTTTCTTCTGCAGAAAGTGATTTTTTTTGTCTTAAAGTGCTAAGGGTTCTTTGTTTAAAATGATAAAACAGTTCTTGTGATGGAACAGTTTTTTGGTAGGTCTTAATCTCATCATCCAACATGCCTTTAAAAACAATATCCATAAATTCGTTTCTAGGCACATTATCAGTATGTAAAAGAGAGATTTTTTCTCTCAGAGCATAGTACTCCCTCGTTCGGTTATATATCTGCATACCGGAATAGATATCACTCTTTATTTGCAACAAACCCTCGTTAGTCGGTAACCCTTCTATACCAAAAACACTGCTGTTTGTTTTTCCTGTATTTTCATAACGTTGAACCATATGCCCCTTCCCTTTTGATGCTTTTTATCGTCTTTTTTTCCACACCATAGTATCAGTATATCACATTTTTATCTTTTTTTAAATATTTTTTCAAAAAAAAAGTGTGTTTTTATTTTTTTTTCGTTTTGTAAAAAATTTTTTAAGCCGTTATTCGTTTTTGTTTGAAAAAAATTCAGCTTCATACTATACTTTTTTTAATAAAAGGAGACAGTTTATGACAAAACAAGAAATTATATCTACTTTATCTAAATTTTTTAGTTTTGATTTTTTTGTAACCGAATTAAAGAAATACGCTCATTTTGGCGGCAGAACCAAACGCAAGGAGTTCTTTTTATTTGTTTTAACAAGCTTTTTTATTTTTGTCGGTCTGCAAAGAATGTCCATTGATTTATCTTATCCTACCCTTTTAACCGTTTATGAGGTATTTATATTTCCACCACTGATAGCCGCCATCGTCCGCAGATTACATGACACAGGCAAAAGCGGATTTACGTTTCCTTTATATTTTGCAATAAGCGTCCTTCTTTTTTGGGGTGGAGCATTTTTGATACATCAAAATTTATCTCTTTTAAACTATTGGGGACTTTTTTGCTTGTTAATTGCTTGTTATCCGTTTTTTTTGCTGTTTAAAAAATCAGATCCCGAAATAAATAAATATGATTCAATGCCATCACATCCCATTAGACACGGCACTTTACTGATTTTATTTATCCTCTTTATTTTGTTTATCACAACCGCTCTTAACAATTTAATGCAAAATTTGCCTGTTTTAGAAGTAGAAGAAGAATTAAGCGTTGAAGAAATAAATCAAATTGATAAAATTATTAACGATTTTAAAAACAAACAATAACTTATTTTTTCTGTTGTTCCAAAAAACAAGCATCCCCATAAGAAAAAAAGCGATATTTGTTTTCAATAGCTGTTTGATAGGTTTTTTTCATCGTATCAATACCGGCAAATGCACAAACCAGCATAAACAAAGTGGATCCCGACAAATGAAAGTTTGTAAACATCGCATCTACAGCTTTAAATTTGTACCCCGGAGTGATAAATATAGATGTATCCCCCTCAAAAGGATGTACAACACCTGACTCATCAGTTGCCGTTTCCAACAAGCGTAACGAGGTCGTACCAACCGTTATAATCCTGCGGCCCTCTTTTTTAGCCTGATTAATTTTATCCGCTGTCTCTTGTGTTAAAACACCAAATTCAGCATGCATTTTATGATGATCCGTATCGGCAACTTTAACCGGTAAAAAAGTCCCCCCACCGACATGCAAGGTTACAAAAATCTTTTCAACACCTTTTTCATCCAAACGATCAAATAACGCATCCGTAAAATGCAAACCGGCAGTCGGTGCCGCCACCGCTCCCTCATATTTTGCATAAATCGTCTGGTAATTAGCTTTATCAGATTCCTTACCACCTTTTACCCTTTTGATATAAGGGGGTAACGGCATAATACCAACCTGATGCAAACAAGTCATTAATTCAGCTCCTTTTTTGTTAAATCGCAAAACAACAGGGCCCTCTTCTTTTTTTAACATCACTTCAGCCGAGAAATCATCAGCTATCCAAATTGTATCACCTATCTTTAGCCGTCTTGAATTTTTAATCAAAGCTTCCCAATCAGATAAATTTATCTGTTTGAAAAGGGTAATTTCAAAATGAGCTTCTCCTCTTAAACCATACAAACGAGCCGGTATAACCTTTGTATTGTTAAATACAAGAACATCTCCTTTTTTTAAAATCTTATCTAAATCAGATACATGCAAATGTTCTATTTTGCCATTTGGATTTAAATGCAATAATTTAGAACTATCGCGTGGAAATACCGGCTCATTTGCAATCAATTCCATTGGCATTTCAAATGTGAAAATTTCTGTTTTCATAACTTGCAATCCTTACTTTATTTTAGCAAAAATTATACATTTTTTATGCAACCTGTCAAGTTCATTTTTTGTTGACAGTGTCTTTAAGTTATGATACCCTAAATTCAAATTTTATAAAAGGAATAAAAACATGAAAAAACTTTTTTTACTTTCTTGCCTTTCTTTACCATTATTTTTATCTGCCTGCGGTGTCAGTTATGTTCACTCAACAGAACCACGCTCTGTTGTCTATATGGGGCAACCGGCCGGGGATGTTTATGAAAATTTTGGCAAACCGACAAAAATTCAAAAATTAAATTATAACGAACAAATTCTTATTTATGAAAAGCAAGAAATAGAAAAAGATTGGGCATACAGATATTTTCATCACTGCATTATAAAATTTCATATGGTAGATGATCGGGTAGCCAACTGGTTTAGTACCGGTGATATATGTGCCATCAAGTCTCATGCCTCTACAGATTTTTCAACTAATCTCATAAACAACGCACTATTGCCTTTTGGTATTGGTAATGATGCTTTTGAGGATACCCCCCTATACAATGAAATACCTGCTTCACAAAGAAGCCGTACCCCCTTTATTCCGGCAGATACTTTTACCGATTCTGCCAATGTATTTCATGAAGAAATGCCTTTCAGCAATACCGAAGCAGAAGAGGAATTTGGCATTTTTGATGCACCAAAATCTGTCAATACATCCACCACATATGATGCATACTACAACATACCTGCTGATGCCTTTTAAGAGATAAACTTTCGTCTTAACCGCTTGATTTTTATAAAGTTCCTTTTTTATATAAAAAGAAAAGGAGCTTTTTTATGGAAGAAACTCAAAACAAACCCTCTATAGAAAAAGATGTTTTTATTTTCTTAGACAGCATCAAAAAAAATCCACCCATCTATATTGATACATATGAAGCAGCCCGAGCAACCCTTTCAAAGCTACAAAGCAATCAGTTGTTTTTGGAAGATGTAGATAGACACGACTATGATATACCACTTAAAAATGAAACAGAAATACATGTCCGAATTGTAAGAGATAAAAATCAAAATTACCCCTTGCCGATGGTTTTTTATATTCACGGTGGTGGTTTTGTTATGGGAAATGCTATGATTTATGATACCCTGCTTAGAAATTTAGCCAAAACAGTTCCAGCGTGCTTTGTTTTTGCTGAATATTCTCTGGCTCCCTATTGCAAATATCCCACACCACTAAACGAACTTTTTGAAGTTTTTGAATACATGTTCGCTAACGCTGAAAAATTCAATATTTCCCCCTCACACGTTATTTTTGCCGGCGACAGCGTTGGTGGAAATATGGCTACCGTTTTAACTTACTTAGCACAAAAAAAAGGATACCCTGTTGAAGCTCAGTTTCTTTTTTATCCTGTAACAAATGCGTTAATGGATACCTCCTCTTATCAAGAATTTAATAACGGCCCCTGGCTCACAAAAGAGGCTATGGAGTGGTTTATATTCGCCTACGAACCCGACATCAACAAACGCAAAAACCCGTATGTCAGTCCGTTTTTCTTGCCAGACGAAGAAGTTAAAAATATGCCGTTTACATTTATTTTAACAGCCGAAAACGATGTTTTAAGAGATGAGGGTGAAGCTTATGCAAAAAAACTTTTAAATCAAGGAGTTGACGTATTTAGTATCCGCATAAACGGAACCATCCATGACTTTTTAATGCTAGAGCCTCTCTCCCACTCATTTACAACCAGAATGAGCTACAAACTTATCACAGATACACTCAAAAGTAAAATTTTGAATTTTGCATTTCAAGATGAAATCAAAAAAATAAAATAATTCTTGTCAAAGCAAAAAAAAGAGATTAAACTTTCATTCAACTAATTTCCAATTAAAACGGTCATTCAAATGAAAAAAAACACTCTTTGCTTTGTTTCTCTTATTTTATTTGCTTTAGTAGCAACTCCTGTTTTGGCTAATCAACCAACACATGATGATTTAAAAAGAATTGAACAACAGCTTTTACAGGAACGGCAAGCACATCTTGAATCACAACGTCAATCAGATAAATTAGCTGATGAAATCCGCTCCGTCCAAAAACAAATGGTTCGCTCTGCCCAAGCCGTTCAAGAAAAAGAAGATATGATTTTAAAACTGGAGGAGCGTCTAGAAACCCTTCGTTTAGAAGAAGCTGCCTTGTCTGAGAAATTGGCGAAATCAAAAGGTCAAACCGTACGTTTGGTTACCGCTCTTCAATCTTTAGCCCTGAGACCTAAAGAACAGTTCTTTTTAGAAAAACAAGCTCCAGCCCAAATTTTAAGAAGTAAATTGATGCTCAACAGTTCGGTTCCGATTGTACGAGAAATGACCTCT
Organism: uncultured Alphaproteobacteria bacterium; assembly: GCA_937906925.1. Lineage (GTDB taxonomy): Bacteria > Pseudomonadota > Alphaproteobacteria > CAAHEQ01 > UBA3637 > RGIG4140. Next base: position 12,816 of record CALCTR010000058.1, on the reverse strand, counting down.
TCGGTTATAAATGACATGGATAAACTTGAAGAAACAAAAGTTGAAATTCAATCCCAAATTCGCAAAATAAAAGAAACCATGTCAAAATTGGCAGATAGAACCACACAAATGACCGGTCTTATTGCAAAAAAAACAAAACTACAAGCCCAATATGATGAAACACATGAAAAATCAGGCAAAAGAATTGTTGCCCTTGCCAGTCAAGCTAATGATTTAAAAGAACTTCTTCTTAAACTTGAAAAAGAAAAAAAACGCCGTGCTGAAGAAGAAAAAAGAAAAAAAGAACGTCAAGCAAAAAGCATTCAAAACAAAATCAATGCTTTTTTACCTCTCAGTTCTTCTTTTGAAAAAGCTAAAGGCACCCTTCCCTATCCCGTAAACGGGCAGATAATTGAAAATTTCGGTGATGCAACGGTTAAAGGCATGCATGCAAAGGGCTTAACCATTCAAACAAGGCAAGAAGCAACACTAAGAGCCCCATTTAAAGGTGCCGTGTTGTTTGCAGGTCCCTTTAAAAGCTATGGCAAAATGTTGATTATTGATTGCTTAGATGGATATCTTATCTTATTAGCCGGCTTAGATGAAATTTACACACAAACAGGTCAAGATGTTATCGTTGGCGAACCTGTCGGAAAAATGGGAGCTGACAGGCTGAAACTATATATTGAAATCAGAAAAGATGGTCAAGCCATTGACCCTAAACCGTGGTTTAGAAATTAAAAAAGGAGATAAAAATGAAAAAAGCGGTACTTGGTTTTATTTTGAGTTTTCTTTTAATTTCAGGAGGATGTGCTTTTGCTGCCAGCGATAAAGAAAATAAAAAAGAAACACAAACCCTTCACGATGATCCATATGTTTTGATGGAACTATTCGGTTTTGTTTATCAGGAAATAAAAAAGGAATATGTTGATAAACCAACTGATAAAAAATTGATTGAAAGTGCCATTAACGGCATGCTTTCAAGCTTAGACCCACATTCTTCGTTCATGACAATGGATGATTTTAACGATATGGAATCCCAAACAAAGGGCGAGTTTGGCGGTCTTGGGATGGAAGTTACCTCTGACAAAGGATTTGTACGGGTTGTTTCACCAATTGATGATACGCCAGCCCATAAAGCTGGTATACAAGCCGGAGATTATATTACCCATATTGATGGTGAAAGTGTTGTCGGTTTAACTTTGCAAGAAGCAGTCAAAAAATTGCGTGGCACACCGGGAACAGCTGTTAAAATAAAAATTTCAAGACAAAAAGCTGACCCTTTTGACTTAAAATTAACCAGAGCAATTATTGAACAAAAGCCCATTAAATTTGAAGCTAAAGAAAATGTCGGCTACATCAGAATCTCAGCATTTAATGAAAAAACGGTTGAAAAACTACATGAAGCTATCCAATCTTTAACAAAAGAAATTGGAGAAAACGAACTAACAGGATTTATTATTGATGTTCGCAATAATCCGGGCGGACTCCTAGATTCAGCCATTGGTGTTGTTGATACCTTTTTAGCACAAGGAGAAATCGTTTCAACAAGATCTCGTTTACCGGAGGATACAACCCGCGTTTCGGCTAAAACACCGGATATGACCAAAGGAAAACCATTAGTTGTTATGATAAATGAGGGTTCCGCCTCAGCATCAGAAATCGTTGCCGGTGCTTTACAAGACCATAAAAGAGCCGTTATTGTCGGTTTAAAATCATTTGGAAAAGGCTCTGTACAAACAATTAAACCAATCCCCGGATTTGGCGGTCTAAAGATGACGATAGCCCGTTATTATACACCATCGGGTCGATCCATACAGGCAAAAGGTATTGAGCCGGATATTGTTATCCCCCGGGCTAAATTGGAAGAAGAGCCTGTAATTGAAGGTTTTGGTGAAGGAGACCTACACGGTGCTTTAGCGGCAGAAGAGAAAAAATCAGCAAAATTTTCCTCTAAAATCAAACAAAAGAAAAAAGAGGAAAAACTTCCCACCGATTCAGATAATCCGGAAGAAGAAAAACAAGATTATCAACTAGACAGAGCTATTGATATTTTAAAAGCTGTGGCACTGTATCAGTCAAAATAAATTATTAGAGCATTTAAATGATAACAAAAGAAGAGTTTTTAAATCAAATTAAAAAAGATATTTTGCCGAATTTAAATTCTAAGGGATATTTTCTCTCTTTATTAAAAACAAAAAACAGATTAACAAAAACTCTTCTTTTAGGTTTTGGCGTTATCCTTATTATTAGTCTGTTAAATCCTCTTAATTTAAATAATTATTTTATTATTTCATTGTGGATTTTATATTGTTCTATTTTTTATACGTTTTTAAAAACAATTATTAAAATAAAGTCATTTGAACTATCTATTTTGCCAACAGTTTTATCCTATTTTGATTTTTTAGAAATACCCCATTATATCAACGAAACAGCACTTAAAAAATCACATCTTTTTTCAAAAACACCTAATGAGCTCTCTTCAATTTTTAAAGGGAAAACAAAACAAAGTGAATTTATCATGGGCGAAGCAACAACTAAATCTGAAAATATCTTATTGATTTCAGTACCCTATTCAAATACTGAATCTCAAACGATTATATATAATTGCCCTGAAATATTTAAATCTTCAGTTCTTGGATTTGAAAAAATTGACACCCTGTTTTCACATAATTGGTTTGATGAAAATGTCATCTTTTCAAAAAATAAAAATCTAACGACACTATTGATTACTCCTGATTTTATTACTAAACAAGAACAAATCAAAAAACTTTTTTTACCAGCACTTGGTACTTCCAAAATTGATATTTCTATTTTTGACAAACAAATGTTATTAGCTATTTATACCGAAAAAACAACCCTTAATTTAATCCCTCATATTTATCATGATATAAATCAGGCAGAAAAAGATATATTGATAATATTTGAAAATCTATATGATAAAATAGAAAGTATAAAACAAGCAGTAGATATTTTAACAAATTAAAATATCTCATTACAAAAAAAAACTACCGAAAATTCGGTAGTTTTTTTATTTTTTACTCAACTGATTACTTTAACAACATTTTAAAGTCAACCACAACTGCTCTGTCTTTTGTTACAAGTGCAGGGTTGGCATCAATAGATGTAATTTGCGGGATTTCTAAAACAATCTGTTGAACCTTTTTAAGTGTTTCTGCTAAAGGACCAACAGCTTTTGGTTCTTCACCACGAACACCGTTTAAGATTGTTCCAACTTTTGTTTCTTTAATCATCGCATCAAAATCAGCAGCCGGCAATATACGTAACGTTGTATCTTTCATAACTTCTGTATAAATACCACCGGTACCAAATACCATAATACGACCAAAGTTTTTATCTGAATTGACACCAATGATTGTTTCAGTTGCCTTTACAATCATTTCTTGAATAAGAACGCTAGCTCCTTTAAGCTCAAATTTTTGAATTGAACCGTTTAAACCATTCCAAGCTTCATCAAAACTGGCTTCGTCATTGACGTTCAAATAAATACCTTTCATCTCTGTTTTATGTAATGCATCAGGAGCGGAAAGCTTTAAAACAACAGGTGATGGGAAAATATTCTTACAGAAAGCCAAAGCCTCATCTCTATTGGTAAAGTTGCCACTCTTCGGATAATCAATACCGTAATGATCCATAATCATATTAACAACATTTTGTGGCAAAGAAGCCAATCCTTCTTGTTTGGCAGCTTCTACAGCAGACATAATGGCTGAAGGCACTTCATTTGTTTCAACTGAAATATTTTGAACACCGCGATAAGCCATCTGAGCTTTTAAAAGGCCTAATAAACGGATAACATCAATCGGATATTCATAATTTAAAACTTTATTAGCTTCTAAAATATCGCGACCTTCTTTAACTTTAACACCACCGACAAAAACAGCAAATACGTTAACTGAATTATATTCTTTTGAAACTTTAACAATAGCTTCGGCCGTTCCTGTAGCATCTGTAACCATTTGCGGTGTCAAAAGAACAATAATATTTTTATATTCACCTGATTCGCAAAGAACTTTCAAAGCGGCTTCGTATCTGTCGGCACGAGCATCACCGATAACATCAATCGGGTTACCAAAAGCAGCTTCAGCCGGTAAAACAGCTTTTAAAGCATCAATAGTTTTATCGCTGGGACGAGCCAAATCTAAGCCATTATCCTCACACAAATCGCTGGAAAGAACACCAACACCACCGGCATTTGTCAAAATAGCGACGGAGCCTGAGAAATCTGTATGCTTGGCATATTGTAATACTTCTAACAAACCAAATAATTCTCTGGTTGTATAAGCTTGGATCGCACCGGAACCTTTAAGAGCAATTTCAAGGACACGATAATTCGGTGCCAAGGAACCTGTATGAGATAAACTGGCCGCCTGTGCTTTTTGAGATTTGCCCGGTTCCATAATAACAACGGGTTTTGTTTTAGAAACTTCTTTTAAAACACGTAAAAATTCTTTTCCGTTTTTAAGAGATTCTAAATAAAATATAAATGCCGTTGTATTTTTATCATTTTTTAAAGCATCCAACAAACGATCTTCTGCCAACAAAGCTTTGTTCCCGATGGAAATAAAGTGAGAAAAGCCAATCCCTTTTTCACGAGCCCAATCCATTAAAGCAGAGCAATAAGCACCGGATTGAGAAATAAAGGCTACGTTGCCTTGTGAAGGAAAGCCATCAGCAAAACTGGCATTAACTTTATCAAATGTTGAAATGTGCCCTAAACAGTTCGGTCCCAAAAGATTGATACCGTTTTGCATACATTTTTCAGCAATGGTATCTTCTAATTCATGATTACCGACTTCACCAAAACCGGCTGTAATAATACTGATATTTTTTGTTTTGTTTTTAATAGCATCATCAATAACAGGCATTGTAAACTTAGCCGGTACAACAACTACTACTAAATCCATTGCTTCCGGCAAATCAGCCACAGAAGCATAACACGGCTTACCATAAAGCTCTTGTCCCGCACATTTTGGGTTAATAGCATATAATTTACCCTCAAAACCTGCATCAATTACATTATTAAAAACAACCGCACCTAACTTGGTTGGGTCATTAGACACACCGACAACAGCTATACTTGCCGGATTAAAAAATGAATCAAGTGACATTTTATCTCCTTTCTTTTACATTCACTTTTGATGGCTCGCACTATACAAAAAAATGTCTTTTGTGTCAAGAAGTTTTTTATTATCACAGTCTTATCAAAATTATTAAAAAATGGATTGACAAATTAAATTTTTTCCGTATACTTTTTCTTATATTTTTTCAATAAACAATTTTAAAAGGCCAAATGTTAGTAGATACATATACATTTAAAACACCCGCTACCCGTACAGCAGAAAGAGATTCTTCTGTTGATATGATTGTGTTACACTCCACCGAAACCGATTCGCTTAAAGAAACGATTAATTATCTGACACTTGATAAAAATCGCATCGTTAGTGCACACTATGTTATTGATCAAGATGGCATGGTTTATCATTTAACACCCACAAATCTAAAAACTTTTCACGCTGGTGTTTCATCATGGACACTGCATACAGGCGAAACTGTTTCAAATATCAATGACCGATCAATCGGTATTGAATTTCAACGCGGTGGAACGCAAAACTATACACCCGCACAAATTCGTGCCGGCTTAGAACTCACCAAGAGTTTGATGGAACACTACAATATTCATCCACACAATATCGTTGCCCACGCAGATATTGCACCTAAAAGAAAATCAGATCCTTGCAAAGATTTTCCTTGGGAAATATTTGTTCAAAACGAAATTGCCGAAAATTTGCATGGTCGCAAACAGCACGGTAGTAATGATTATTATGACAAAGAGATGTTACAAGCTAAAAATGATGGTGTCTTTGACTTAAAAAATGAAACAACCATTTATGCTAAAGCAAAAATCAATAAAATAAACGAACAACTCTTGCAGACAAAGGGCTTGTCATATCATTATAACATTGATAATTTATCACTTTACCAATTGCTCAGTTTAATGTTTTTTATGAAGACTATTTTACACTGTGATGATGAAGATACAGTTAAATCAGCTGATAAAAACATTCAACAGATTATAGCAGGTACAAAATAAAACCTCTATTTACTAGACTATTATTTAAGCCAAACGGCTAACGTACTGTTTTCTCAAATACTTAGCAAGAGGTGTATCTTTGTTTACCTCACGCATAACCTGTTTGGATAAAACAGCACCTGTTTCCAACAATTTACCGGCAATAAGCAATAAGCTGTATAATTTATCTTTTTTTAATTTTGAATCTTCTAAAGACAGAACCCTTGCCTCTGCAGATAACACGCTGGAAAACATATCATCATATTTATCAAGAGAATTTACGTTTTTATTTTTTTGTTTCTCAACTAAAACAGCAACAATTTTATCTGCTCCTTGATCAATGGCTGTTTGAAGATATGTTTTTTTTGTCCCTGGCAAATACCCATCCAAATCAAGCCCAGACCGTCTCATCAAATATAAGAAACCGCCAGCATTGTTCATTCTTATCATTTCCATTAAATTTTTTCTTCTTTCATCCATGTTTATCATTATATTATTTGTCATTTTAGTTTCTTTTCCTTCCTTTACTTTTATTATTGTGAATAACTTGCAACTGCATTTTATGACTCGTTAATTTAGTATTGGCTCCAAAGGAACGCAAAATACCCTCTATTTTGAAAAAACCATTTTGCATTGCCAACATAAGAGGCGTCTCACCCTTATTATTTTTTGCATTTACATTTGCCTTACATAACAAGAGCCAAACACATAATTTTAAATTTCCCTGCATAGTTGCAATATGAAGAGCTCGCGAACCGTTATCATCAGCAGCTTCAATAGAAGCACCGGCATAAAAAAGCAATACAGCAGCCATTATATTTTTTCTTTTTACAGCTAATAAAAACGGCGTAACTCCAAATTTGTTTTGAAAATTAACATCCATTTGCGAATCACACAAAATCCGAAGGCATTCTTTTCTTTTAAAAAGGATACTCAGCCATAACATATTTTGCATTTCACATGGCTCTATTCTCTTTTTTAAAATAAGATCTTTCAACAAATTACCCATATCAAAATCAATAATTCTATTTAATACTGATTCGCCAGAAATGTAAAAATTGCTAAAACAGTAACCTTTTTTCAACAAATAACGAGCAACCTCTTCTTGATTAGACCATATAGCCATATTGACAGGAGATATTTGGTTCATTACCGTATTTATTTTTTTGATACCATATTCATTAACAAAAACATCTAATATATCTAATTTACCCGTTTTTACTGCAACCTCAAAAGCTGTTTCATTTTCTATTTTTACAAAGGGAGACACACGCCTTTTTGTTAAAAAATCAACAAAATCAACATCATTTTCTTTAACAGCTCTGATTAATCTAGCATGAAAAGCATTTGACATAGATAAGTCCATTTTATTTTCAAGCAAAAGTCCATAAACTTTTTTGGTATTAAAAAATTTAGCAATCTTAATAACTTGAGCCACATAATCAACTTTTGAAAAAACAGAAGTAACCATTTGCAGTATCGACGGATTTTTTCCTTCTTTTAATGCTTTTTTTACAATGTTGAAAAAAGGTGTTTTTGTTATTTTTTCATTTTGAAAGCCAATTTCAGCATCCGTTAATGGATTTACAGGATTAGCCCCCATAAATAAAAGTTGTTTCGTAAGAACCTTATCATCATTTTGCATTGCCATGTCCAGTGCATTTGTACCATTTGCAACATAATCAATATCAATGGATATCTTTTTTTCTCTAATAACATTTTTTAACACATCAAAAAGGAGATAATCCCTTTTTTTTACAGCAAAAATTAATGGGGTCCACCCTTCTTCATTTACAAAATCAAGAGATTTAAGTTGATTAAGTTTCAGCAATAAATTTAACGTATCCGCATCTTGTTTATCAATCGCCTCAAATACAGATCTTTTTATCAACTCTTCACTGTCTTTTAAAAGAAGCTGAATAATTTTATCTTTTCCTTTTACACCGACAAGCCTTAAGGCTTGTGCTAAAAACAATTTTTTATCAACAGTGTCTCGCATGTATTCTAGCATATCCACTCGCTCAAAATCAACCGCTATAGATAAGGAGTCCATCTGTATATTTGAACAAGCAGCCGTTTTAGAGCGAAGTTCTGTATCCATCACAGAGATATTTCTTTCTACCCGAACAACAGGCGAAGCACCCAATAACATTAGTTTTTGAAAAAACTCAAAATTATTATACATTACTGTTAATGCAAGTGGCGTCAATCCTTGGTCATCACGATCATTTACATCTAACTCACACTTGCCTTCAATAAACAGCTCTATTAACAAATTTAAAATCTTTTCATCTTTTTTTCTGACAGAATAAAGTAACACATCAAAAAAAACATTTTTACTTATCCTTTTATTTTCTCTAAGGTAATTGACAATTGCGGCCGAATCTTTAAAGACATTTAAAATATTTATTCTGTCTATATTATTTTTCATATCAATCTCTCTTTTTTATCGTAATTATCCGATTATATCATAGAGATGTAGTTTTGTCAATGTTTTTATTTTATACAAAACATTAAAAAACTTCTTTTTGTTGACAAAAATAAAAATGGATGTTAGAATTACATAAAATAGATTATAAAAAGGAGGTTAAAATGAGCACCAGTGATGATATCAAATCCGGTATAAATACCATGAATAAATGGAGCCAAACCGCAAGACAAGGGCAAAGAGCCGTTAATCAGTTCGGAAGTGTTTTTGGATTGACAGGTAATGAAAAAACCGCTGCTCAGGCTGCTAAGCAGGGAGTTCCCGCAATGCAACAGGCTGTTATAACAGGCGGGCAAGCAGCCCCACAAGGTGTTTTAAACAGTCCCATACAAAATATCAGCGGAAAAAAATATTACACCGGTCTTGCACCCATCGGTACCCGTTTGATTATTCCAAAAGAACTCAGCTCTACAGGACAAGAAAGATATTTAGGAGCTCATGCACTTGAAAGCATTATGAATTTAATGCAGGGCAATGAAAAATGTGGTAATATTATTGTTCTTGATGCACAAGGAACTCCTTCCACTCAACTGTATCAGAGATCTGAAGATGGTAATATTCTTTTAAAAGGCACACAAAAAGAAATAAAGGTAGATTCTACCAGTATTAGGTTGTCTGAAGAGGAATTTGCCGCTATTAAAGAAGCTTTGAATAAAAAAACAAATGATGTTACTTATTTTAAAACTTCTAAAGAATTAGGCAATGCAGAAGATTCAACCGCTCAAAAAGGATCTTGGTTTAGCCAAAATTGGTGGAAGATTCTCCTTGGTTTAGTTGTTGCCGGCGGCATTGCCTGGGGAGGCATCGCTATTTACAATAATCATAAAGAAAAGAAAGAAAAAAAACAAGTTGCCGCAGCTCAAAGCCAAACAACAACTGCATCTAATAACAGTGCTACAAATAGCCAATCAGCAGTCCAAACAGCTGCTCTTGCAAGTGCGACGAATACAGGGTCAGCCCTAAGCGGCACAAACATTACAAATGAATCTTCCTTGCAAGCGAATATTAATATAAATTCAGGGAACTCTATTTAATTTTAACATAAAAAACTCTCTTAACCCTTTTTAAGAGAGTTTTTTATGTACACACTATTATTTGTCAATATTTTGTCATTAATTAGAAAAAAAAGTTGTTTTTTTTATTGCAAAAATTAAAATTATATGATATCATTTAAGTATTGGTTTATTAATATTATTTAGGAGGTAAAAATGGGAGTAGGAACATTAAAACAATCAGCTCAACCGGTTGTACCCGAACAGCCAACCCAAGTTGTTGCACAAAATTCCATCCTTGCTGTTACAGACAAACAAGGCAATCCGTTAGTCGTTACAGTCAGAACAAAACGCGGAACAGTTAAAGCAACGGTCAGAGGAATTGATACAGCAACCGGCAAACTTATTTTATCATGTGATGATACGCGAGAAAACAGAGCCGCCTTTCCGGCCTCTAAACAACCGGCAACAGACAGACAAAATGAAGCATCAACTGCTGACGCTGTACAAAGCCTTCGTGATAGTGAAAATTTATTAACCATTACCGTTTCAAATAAAGAGTTGGCCAACAAGATTAAAAATGGCCAGATTACCACTGCAAATGGTGCAGTACAACTAACTCAAAAACAAGCTCAATCAGCAATCAACGGTAGTAAAAGAACATTATTACACATCGTTGATAAAAAAGCCGTTGAAAAAGCACAACAAATAGAAGAAGCTAAAAAGCAAGAAGAGGACAAACCTTGGTACAAAAACTGGAAAATTTGGGCCTTGATTTTGTTAACTATTGGTTTGGCAACGCTTGGTATTCTCGCATTTAGAAAAGGTGGCTGGTTGAACAAAGATAAAAAACATTCAAAAATATCAACACCATCTCCAGTTGACCCAGAGCCATCAAAGACAAAAGAGCCGGAAATTCCGACATACACACCGACAAATACGGATTCAAGGGTTGAAGATAACTCTTCAACGCCTTCTACACCAAATATCCCCGGTGGTAACATCACTGAGGATAAAGGAAGCTATGAGATATCCGGACCAATCGTAACTCCACCGGCACATGGCCTTTAATTAAAAAAGATATCCCCACGTTTTACGTGGGGTTTCTTATTGCAAAAAACTGTTAAACTTTTTTATTTTTGGTTTTATTTTGACAAAAATATAAAACGATGTTATACTAAAAATGTGGGCTGTTTTACAGGGGGTTAAAATGAATAATACATTAAAACAAAATGGGGTAAATGTATCCAACATTCAACCGATGTTTTTTGACAAAAACGGTAAAAAAATCACTGCCATAAAACTAAATACCGGCGTTACCGTTTATCCGGAGTCATATGATGAAAAAAATCAAACGGTTATTTTTTCAACAGAAGATACACCTGAAAACACTGCAAAATACAAAAGATCTGGAAATCCTTTGAATTTAAGAAAAAAAAGCGGAGAAAACTCTTCAACAAATATCGCTATTCAAGAACTTAGAAATAAGGATAAATTAGCTATCACAATTAAATGCCCAGCAACCGTTGATAAAGAAACCGGTTCTATTAAACTAAAAAAAAGCACCAATGAATTATCAAAATCTCATTCGTTAATGCATATTGTTGATAAAAAAGCCATTGAAAAAGCACAACAAATAGAAGAAGCTAAAAAGCAAGAAGAGGACAAACCTTGGTACAAAAACTGGAAAATTTGGGCCTTGATTTTGTTAACTATTGGTTTGGCAACGCTTGGTATTCTCGCATTTAGAAAAGGTGGCTGGTTGAACAAAGATAAAAAGAACGGCAAAACATCTTCAGCCCCTTCAAAAACAACACCAACGCCCGAATCAGTTAATACGCCTTCACCCAATGTAAACGTTCAAACACCACCAGCTCATGATAATACACCAGCACCCAACAACACACCGCCGCCCCATGATAATACACCACCGCCCAACAATACACCGCCAAGTGAAGAAATACCCGTGTATACACCGAGCAATAACGATAACAATGTTAATTCAGGAGTAGAAACTTCACCCAATATTCCGGGACAAAATATAACAAACAACAACGGAGAATACAATATTAGCGGGCCACAAATAACCCCACCGGCAAATTCTCTTTAAGTTAAAAACCACGCATTAAAGCGTGGTTTTTTTATCATCAAACATCATCCATGCTTTTTATTTTTCCTTTGACAATAAAAATAAAACACCTTAGAATTAACATATAAAAAACAGGAGTAAAAAACATGCAAATAGATACAACAAGAACGAGTTTAACACCTCAAGAAATAAAATTTAATGCTGATTATCAAGATAAAGGCATTGAAATTGTAAGCCCCGCACAAACATTTAAAGACGAAACATATGATTATGCTCTCAGAGATGAAAAATTAAAATCTCTATCCATTGAACATCTACTTCTTGTTGCAACAGCCAATAAATTAGGCATGTGCATACGTGCAAATGATTTTATTTTTGCTCCACCCCAATCCAAAAGCATTCTTTCAAAAGAAATTCTCACTGCTTTAAAAACGCTGATTGATAAAGTATTAAGTTAAAAAAGAACAAAGCACCTGTTTTTTGTAAATTTTTTTGACAATTTTGAAAAACTATGCTATAATATTTACATAATGAGATAATAAAAGGGGTTCAACATGACGCAAAATCAACAAGAACAAACCGTTAATTTAAACCAAGAGGCAAAGGCCGTATCCGTTGCCGGCAATACCACAACGGATACAACAAAAAAAGATGTCGCAAAAAACGAAATAAAAAAAGAAGAAGGCTTTGGGGCTTGGTGGGACAAAAACAAAAGCTGGCTTATTCCTCTTTTAGGACTTATGATTGGTGGAACACTTGGTTATCTTATTTCCAATGCCCTGAACTCACAAGATTCAAATGCCATTAATCAAGTTTTATCCAACATCAAAACCGATAATACAAAAAATGACAATCAAAAGAATGATAATATGGCAGATACTCAAAAAGAACAAGAGGATAACCAAAATAAAACTAATGTGCAAAATAAAAGCACATTGGATGCAAATGGTCAAAACGTAACAACCGGCAATGTAGGACAGGTTTCCCCAAATACACAAAGTGCCGCCCGCTAAAAAATACTTTATTTTCATCAAATTTTAAAATGCAGGTAAAAAAATCAAAATTTAAAATTTTTTGCTTGCATTTTATTTTAAAAATATGTATAAGAGAAAAACATCAATGGATAGGTGGCCGAGTGGTTGAAGGCGCACGCCTGGAAAGTGTGTTTAGGTCT
>CALCTR010000057.1 GCA_937906925.1 uncultured Alphaproteobacteria bacterium | reverse complement strand
ATTGCGGATGAGCTTGTGTTGGTTGATAAGTGGTGGTATCCGTATCCCAGCGGGAAGTTATTTTTTTTAAACTACTAGACATGTTAAGTTCCTTTTCATAAGTTGATTTTAAGATGAGGGAGGGAAAGTTCCCTAGCACTAGGCGAGATAAGGGAACTTTTTAGGTGCAATTAGGCGTGGCTGATTTGGTCGTACATCCAATCCCGAAAGGATTTAAAATCTCTGAAAATGCTGACTTCAACAGGGGAGATTTTTTCTTGAAAGGCCTGTTGTGTCGGGTGGATGGGGGTATCCTTATAAATAAACTGCACAAAACGCAAGTTGCCGTGAGGCAATATAATCAAAATCGTGCCGGTGCCGGGGAGGGCTCTGAGTTCCGCCTTGTCAAAAAAGAGCGACTTTACCCAGTCAGAGCAATAAGATAGCAGGGATTTTGAATCGGTTATCTGCCAAGCACTTTCTATCGGCCGACGAATGACTGGGACGGTGGTGTTATTCTCTTTATCGGCAACAAAATCCACTTGGAAGGGGCGTCTTTTTTTGTGTAACCGAAGAGAAAATGGGGCTTTTTTGGGGGCGTTGAGGGCATTAAACGTCTGCCAGCTTTGACGAGATTTTTCAAATTCATCCATCAAATCCACAATCTGCGTTTTTAGAGAATGAGCCATGTCCTTAATGGGAGAGAAAAATGTTTCTGTACATTTTTGATTATTTGGTTTTGTTTCTAAAATGGGGGTATCTTTATCAGTAGGCGTTGTTTTTACTTCTTTAATATCAATTGGTTTTAAAAATGATAATTCGCTAAGCGGGTGGTTTATTTTTGTTTTTTGCATGATATATCTCCTTTTTTTATGTGAATATTTGTATTATATGTACGATTATGTTTTTTAAAAATCAACAAGGGCGAGACGGTTTGAAACATATTTTTTTATATCTTATTGATTTTTATGGATAAAAAAATCTTGCAAAATCATAAAATAAGCTGTATCCTTTTTTTTGAAACGGAGGTTTACATGATTTTATTATTTTTAAGATTATTGATAATTATTTATTTAATCGGGTTGTTTGTGTTGCTGTTTTCTAAGCTTTCCAATGCGTCCAAGGGGCAAAAGGGGGTTGTTTCCCTGTTTTTGTATCCGTTGCTCATTTGTACGAAAAACGGACGCAAAACGCTTTTAGATGAAATTAAAAAAGGAGAAAAAAAGAATGGATAAAATGATTAAATTGGGTATCGGCCTGATTGCTTTGGCCGTCTTTGTTGTGGCTTTTGCCAGCGTTAAACAAATTGATGCCGGCTTTAGAGGGGTAAAAACCGTTTGGGGTAAAGTGGTGCCGGAGAGCTTGCCGGAGGGCTTGTATTTTTACAACACCATCAGTTCGGATATCTACCCGATGGACTGCAGAACCAAAAAGGCAACGGTCAGAACAAAAGCATATACCAAAGATGTGCAACAGTCAGAAGTGGATATCACCATCAACTACAATTTAGATCCGGCATTTGCTCACATTATGTATCAGGAAGTCGGTCGCGATTATGAGCAAAAAATCATTTATCCGCAAATCGTATCCGTTATTAAAGATACCTTTGGTCAATGGGAAGCCGATCGGTTGATTGCCAATCGGGAAATGGCGATTCATTCCATTGATGAAAAGCTCTCTGCCGCTCTTAAAGATAACCACATTTTTGTTACAGGTGTAGCTCTTGAAAATATTGATTTTTCAGACCAATATGAACGGGCGATTGAAGAAAAACAAATCGCTACCCAAAACGCCATTAAGGCCGTTAATCGCACCAAACAAATTGAAGAAGAAGCCAAGCAAAAAGTCTTGACCGCTCAGGCTGAAGCCGAAAGTATGCGAATCCGCTCCCAAGCCATCAGCCAAAACCAAAACCTCATCCAATACGAAGCCGTCCAGCGTTGGGACGGTAAGTTACCGGTGAACTTATATGGGAGTGCTCCGATTCCTTTCATCTCCCTCAAGTAAAATCGCTGAAAGGGCAAGTCAAAAACCCTTATCCTCCCACTTATGTACGTTTTATGTACACGGCGTGGTCGGATAAGGGTTTTTTTGTTGCTCTTTGAGCGATTTTTTTATCTTGTACGTTTTATGTACACGACGTGGTCGCTAAAGGGTTTTTTTATGCTCCACCGCCGGTATGTTTAAATCACGTTTTAAACAGTATCTAGGGGCAAGTTAACTCCCTTGAGTACAGCTTGTACACACGCGGGAGCTAACTTGCCTCCTACCTATCCGCCTAAAACGCGATTTAAACCCGTTCTTAGGGCATCGGGGTTATCAGGGGGTGGGGCTCTTCTTGAAAAGTGCGGTTAGAGAAAGTCTAAAACGCGATTTAAACCCGATTGTGAATAGCGAGGTTATCAGAGAAAGAGGCAGTGGCAATTTTTGAAAAGTGCGGTTATCGGTGGGTGGGGGGTAGGCAATCAAGCAAAAGGGGGATGTCTATGGGTTTGAGGAGTATTTTTTTGAAATAGCGGGACAAGGCTTTTTGTTCTTTTAAAGTGAGTGTTTCGCCTGTGATGAGTATCCAATCTGTGTGTTTTAGGTGCAACAATTTTTGCCCTTTTTGAGCAAGTAAAATGCCACTGATATCCGGCAGGTTTTTATCCGTTATGACAAGGGAGGGTTTAAAGGCTTTATTTTTAAGGTGATGCAGGGCGGTTTTGCCGTTACAAGCCGATAAGACCTGATATCCGGCAGATAAAAGCACATCTGTTAAGAGATGTTGATTAAGTTGATTATCTTCTACAATTAAAACGGTGGGCATTTTTTTTAAATAAGGCGATGAGATTTTGTTTGCAAGGGCGTTTAATTTATGCTAGCTTTAAAAAAAATAACTATTAAAGGAGGCTCTTATGGCAAAAAAAAGCAATCAAACAACAGAAGAATTCATTGTTCCGGAACTGACTGATGATGTGTTAATGGCTGATTTAGATCGGGAAATCGCTGAAAATCAAAAAAAAGGCATTTATCCTAAGCCTAAAATAAAACAAGCAAAGGCCTCTAAGGGACAAACAGCTTCCATCGCGACACCGGCACCTGCCGTTGCTCCGGTAGCTCAGGCGAATAACGGCCGGTTAAAAGAGATTTCTTTAACCTATGATATCAATGTGTTGGAATATAGGAAAAATCAGTTGGAAGCGGAACGCGACCGCACTGAAATGGGCTTTTGGTCCAGATGGGCACCGACGTGGTTGGGTGGTGCGTCTCAAGAAGAGGTGGCTAAAAATGATGCCTATCAACAAAAGTTGGATCAATTTGAAAAGCAATTAGATGCTGAACTTGACGCTAAGCAAGAAGAATTTAAAAAAGAAAATGAAAAAAGCGGTCATGCCAACAGTGTTACAGATATTGTTCTGCCGGATTTGGTGGGCGGTCGTACCCGTTATGAGTTGGAGCAGGGGGTTGATTTTCAACCGAACTGGTGGCAACGCAATATGCCGACATGGTTAGGCGGTTGGGAAGATGAAAAGCTGGCTTTGGCTAAAACGGCTGGCGAAATGGCGGGCTATATTGACCGGCCGAACTTCTGGCAACGCAGAATGCCGACTTGGTTGGGCGGTTGGCGTAATGAAGAAGTTACTCGTTTGGATAATTTGGCTCAATCGCATGGCTTATTGCCACAACGGCCCAATCTGTGGGAACGCTATATGCCGACATGGTTAGGCGGTGCGTCTCAAGAAGAAGTTGCTCGCTATGATCAGGCGAGAGAAGCTTATGATAAAAAGCATCCGCAAATGAGCGGTTATAAACGCCATATGCCGACATGGCTCATGGGTGCCTCTAAGGAGGAAGTTGAAAAGTTTGATAAAGCAAAAGACCTTAATCGGGAAGTGCTTAAAAACGTAACCGTCGGGTCGCTTTTAGAGGCTGGTTTTACCGATCAGCAAATTGACGCTATGCAAATGCGGATTGACCGCTATCGGATTCAAAAATACGCTCAAGAGGGGGCTCAAAATCCGCTGGGTCTGCTTAATCGTTTTCACCGCGTGTCAACACCTTTAGAAATGACGCAACAAGACTTAGGCGTAACCAAAGAACAGATGCAGGTTATCAGCAAGATTAGCCAACGAGGGTAGGGGCTTAAATTACCTCACCGTCAGTATGTTTAAATCTCGTTTTGAATGCCCGACCGCCGGTATGTTTAAATCGTGTTTTATACGGTATCTAAGAGTAAATCAGCTCCTTTGGGTACCACTTAGGTACACACGCAGTCGCTGATTTATCTCTTATCTATCCGCCTAAAACGCGATTTAA
>CALCTR010000056.1 GCA_937906925.1 uncultured Alphaproteobacteria bacterium | reverse complement strand
ACCCACGACCACTCGCCCCCCAGACGAGTGCGCTACCAGGCTGCGCTATACTCCGAGATTTTTGTTTCCCTCTGAACCTGTGGATTCATTTTTAACGCATCTTTTTTATTTTTGCAAGTGTTTTTTATTATTTTTTTAAAAAAGTATTGCATTTTTTATTGTTTTTTTTTAAAATTATTCTGATTTTACAAAAGAAAAGGAATAAGAAATGACGGATAATTTTTTTGAATATTTAAAAGAACGCGGCTACGTTTATCAATTAACGCATGAAGAAGAAATTAAATCAATTTTAAATTCGGATAAAAAAATCACCTTTTATTTAGGGATTGATCCAACGGCAGACAGTTTGCATATCGGTCATTTTTTTGCTTTGATGATGTTCCGTCATTTGCAACGTAAAGGCCATAGAGGTATTTTAGTCGTGGGTGGTGCAACAGCTCTTGTAGGGGATCCGACCGGAAAATCAGATATGCGTAAAATGCTTACAAAAGAAGATGTTGCTCACAATGTGGCGGAAGTAAAGCGTTTGGCGGCCAGATTTATTGACACGGAGGGAGAAAATGCTGCCCTTATTTTAGATAATTCTGATTGGATTAACAGTTTTAACTATGTTGATTTTATGCGTGTTGTAGGTACACATTTTAATGTGAATAAAATGTTGGCTTCTGATGCTTATTCCAAGAGATTGGAAAATGGTGGACTTACCTTTCTTGAGATGGGATATATGCTGATGCAGGCCTATGACTTTGTGCATTTAAATAGAACATATGATTGTGTGCTTGAAATTGGTGGGTCTGACCAATGGGGTAATATTGTGGCAGGTACGGAACTTAGTCGTAAAATGAATTTTCACGATGAAGGAAATGCTACTTCAGATAAGCCGGATACTTTTGGATTAACTTGTCCGCTTTTGATGACAAAAGAGGGGAAAAAGATGGGTAAAACTGAAAGTGGTACGCTTTGGGTAGCCAGAGATAAGACGACAGCTTATGCCTTTTACCAATATTTTTATAACACTGCAGACAACGATACGGAAATGCTTTTAAAACTCTTTACGGATATACCGACAAAGGAGATTGAAGACATTTGTAAATCAGATATCATTGCTGCTAAAAAATTGATGGCTTATGAGATTACAAAATTAGTTCACGGTGAAGAAGAGGCAAAAAAAGCTGTTGAAGCTGCCAAATCTCTATTTGCTGGTGGCGTTAATATGGAGAATGTGCCGACAGCTGAATTTTCAAAAGATAGATTCAATTCGGGTATTAATGCGGTTGATTTATCAGTTGAAGTCGGTCTTTTTGCTTCAAAGGGGGAAGCACGTCGTATGATTGATCAGGGTGGGCTTACAATTGATGATGTTAAAGTTGTCTCTCAGACGGATGTAGTAGATCTTAAGGATAAAAATAAGGATTTTTTGCTCTTTCGTAAAGGAAAGAAAAACTTTTTACGTGTGGTCTTAAAATGATAAATGAGGGAGGCTGTTAGCCTTCCTTATTTTTTATTAGTCTTTCAAGTCGTCGTTTTTTATCTGATATTTTGCCTATCAAGCATGGCACGCATAGCTTGGATAAGCTGTGTCTTGTTTCTATGTAGAGGGGTATAAGTACCTTTGCCGTTTAAAAAGCAAATGGTTTTATAACTGACACTACCGTTTTGTATAACTTCTTCTACGAGCGTAATCGGCATATTATTAGGATTACAATCGCCTGCTGTTTTAAAGCAAAGCCACTGTTGCGGTTGGACTGAGGTTTTGATTGTATCTTGTGGAGCGGATAAATCTATTTCTTCTCCGTTAAAAGCAATGGAGGCCATGGTATTTGTCTTTTTGGCACATTCATAGGTGTTGTTAAGTTGCTTTTCGTCCCCATGTAACGGAATAACGGTTAATTTATCATTTATATTCAAGCGATTAGCCTTGATTAAATTAATGAGTGCTGTTATCTCAAAATAAGTGGCATGCCCTGTTCGTTGTAAAGCCATCATCGGATAATTGCCGATTGAAAGATCGGAAGATGTTTTATTTTGAATGAGTTGCCCGTTATTTCTTTGAGCTAACTCTTCGGCCATAGCACACATATTTTGATGGATATTTGTAACAGGGATGGCCCGTTGTGAAAGAACAACCAAGGAGCTGGAGTCCAATAAAAAGGATTTATGCTTTCCTTTTGCAACGCGGGCAAGGCCCGAGATATTATTTTCTGTATTTTCAAAACCCTCGGCAAAAGCACCGGAAAATATAATGACCTGTTTCTCTTTTTTATACTTTGCTAAAAAAGCAGGTAAATCGGCTTTTGAAATATCTTCATGCTGATAAACGGTTTCTTTAAAAGCATCTAATACTCCGATTTTTTGCAATTCCTCATAAACAAGACGCTGGGCATATCCGTCAATAAAAACGGTTCTGCCTGTTTGTTTGGCAGCTAAGATAATGGGGGCTAAGTTTTGTGTGCTTCTTGAAATAACGGAACTGACAATTCTTTTGGACGTATTTTGCATCAAAGATTGCCAATTTGCGGTTGACTCTTTAAAAGTAAGAGGTTGTTTTTCCTTGTTGCCACTGGAAGTTGAATCGCACATGATATGTGTAATATAGCGATTGTTTAAAAATTGTTTAAATTTGTTAGTGTCATAACTGTGCGGAATAATTGTATCAGAAAGGTTAAAATCACCAAAATGTAAAATACCGCTTTCCGGTTGGTTGTTAAATTTTGTTAGAATGTGGTATCCAAGTGTTCCGACTGTTGTATGTGAAACGGGGAAGGGGGTGATAATAACATCTTTTGATACTTGTATTTCTCGGTTGCCGATCGGATACATGCTTGGCAGTTCTTGAACCCCTTCTTCAATTAAAATGCGACCAAGAACGACAAGTGTTTCTTTAGAGGCATAAATATCGGGTAAAATAAATCCGGCTTTTAAGAGATTTTTAATACCGCCGATGTGATCTTCATGCATGTGTGTTAAAAAAAGAGCATCTATTTGTGGATATTTTTGACCGCCTTGTGAAAAATGATGGTGCTTAAGAAGTTGATTTACCATACTTTTTGGTTGGTTATAGCCTAAATATTTTACCACATCCGGTACAAGGAAGGAGTCTTGATGATTATCTTCTAACAACAACGCCCCTAAATCAAACATAACTCTTGTTAGAACACCTGTTTCATTTTGATGTTCTAAAATTTGACAGTTTGCCCCGATGCGGTTGGAATTGTTACCGCCGATGATGTGTATCTTTGTATGGGAAGTCGGCATTTTTACTCCGAAAAAGAAACAATAATTAAAAACAGTCGTAGTATAACACATTTTATCAACTTTTTCAAATAAAAATGTGTTTTTTTTATTTGAAACAAAAATAAGTTAAAAGTAAAAAAAGAGTTGCTTTTTTATAAAAAAAAGAGTATAAAACAAAAGCTCGTAAAAATTTATGAGTAAAAGACAAATTCACCCCTGGAGGATTGTCTTTTTTAACATTCAATTTAAAGGATAAAATTATGAAAGTAACACAATTAAATGCTATTAAACGTGAAAAAGCTGGTAAGGGGGCCTCTCGCGCAAAACGTCGTGAAGGGTTCGTTCCTGCCGTTATTTATGGTGATAAAAAAGAACCTTTGATGATCGCTTTGGAAGAAAAAGTATTAGTTGCCGAAATGGGTAAAAAAGGTCTTTGGACACGTCAATATGAAATTTCAGTTGACGGAGCAAGCCATCTTGTTTTGTGCCAAGATATTCAAAAACACCCTGTTTCATTGCGTCCTGTCCACGCAGACTTCTTGCGTATTTCAAAAGATTCTGAATTAACGATTGATGTTCCATTGCGTTTTGAAAATGAAGCAACATGCCCGGGTATCAAATTGGGCGGTGTATTGAACATTGTTCACAGAACTTTAACTGTTAAGTGTAAAGCTGACAGTATCCCTGATGCTTTTGTTATTGATTTGGCTACGGCTCAAATGGGTCAATCCATCACAGCATTTTCAATTGAAATGCCGGCCGGTGTTAAATTAACAGCTACAGAAGATTTCACGGTTGCTACAATTGTTGCCAGCCAATCATCTTCTGACGAAGCAGCACAAGGCTAAGACAAATGATTTTGTTGGTTGGTTTGGGAAATCCCGGAAGAGAGTATGCACAAACCCGCCACAACGTCGGTTTTATGGCGGTGGACGAAATTGTTCACCGCTATTTGTTTTCGTCTTTTAAGTCTAAGTTTAAAGGTGAGATTGCTGAGGGGGATATCTGTGGTGAAAAGGTTATGATTTTAAAACCGCAGACGTATATGAATTTATCGGGTGATTCTGTTTTAAGTGTTTGTTCTTTTTATAAAATACCGATACAAAACGTTGTTGTTTTTCATGATGATATGGATTTGCCGGTTGGTAAGGTTAAGGTTAAAAAGGGTGGAGGAGCCGGTGGTCATAACGGCCTTAAAAGCATTGATAAAAATCTTGGAAATGATTATGTACGAGTACGGGTTGGTGTTTCAAAGCCTCAGAGCAAAGATGCGGTTGTTGATTGGGTTCTTTCCTCTTTTTCAAAAGAAGATAAAAAAAATATTGAAAATGTGATACAAGGTATTGCAAAACATATTCCTCTTGTGGTAAAAGGGGATTTAGAGAATTTTTTAAATAAACTGGTTATAGAATTGAAGGGTTAGAAAATGGGTTTTAATTGTGGTATTGTCGGTTTGCCGAACGTTGGAAAATCAACTTTGTTTAATGCGTTGACATCAACAGTGCAGGCCCAGGCCGCCAATTATCCGTTTTGTACCATTGAGCCTAATATTGGGCGTGTTGCCGTACCGGATGCCCGTTTAGATGTGCTACAACGAATTGATAAAGCCCAAAAAATTGTTCCGACACAATTAGAATTTGTGGATATTGCAGGACTTGTACGGGGAGCTTCTCGTGGGGAGGGGCTTGGCAATCAATTTTTAGCCAAT
>CALCTR010000055.1 GCA_937906925.1 uncultured Alphaproteobacteria bacterium | reverse complement strand
TATTCAATGCAACAGTCAACAGCTTTTCTGACAACGGTTTTTAATTTACCCATCAGTGAGGTTGGTTCTTCTTTAATTTCATGTGCTGTTGTTACAGGGGACTCTTTTTGAATTAACTGGGTGGCAGATTTCTTAACTTCTTCTAATGAATCGGGTTTCCAGTTAATTTCTTTGGCGTCAATAATATTCATATTTAATCCCCAAAACAAACAGTATAAGTCATAAGCCTGATTAAAGAGTGAATAAGCCTCTTTTGTATTACCCATGCTTTGTTGTTTTGTACCGACTTCCATCAAACGCATGGAGGTGGCAAGCAAATGTTTTGAAATGCACCAAACTTCTCCCTCATATGATGGAATAATTTTTTGCATTAGGTTTTTACGCATTTCTCTAATATCACCAATCATATCGTAAAAAGAGTCTTTACCTGTTTTGGCACCGGAGAACATCAAGTGTTCTTCAATGGAAATAAGATTCATAATGGCGATAGTTAAATCCTGATCAGAAGATAAATCTTTTGGATTTTTTTTCTTCATATTATCAATGCGTTCTACAAACTCTTTAACATCTTTTGCTTTTTCCATTTTCTTCTCCTATTCTAAAACGGGTATCATTTCTGTCGGGGTGTGAGAAACAGTAGATGTGGAACAATCACACAACGGATAAAAATAAAAAACGGTACTTAAAATAGCCGTACATAAAACGGGGACAACCACCTTTTCAAACGGAAAATGAGCGTGTCCGCCGTTTTTGGCTTTCATCCAAGCATACAGATGAATGCCGAAGATAAATACAAGGGCACCTAAAATATTGCTAAGTAAAAATGAATCAATGTATAAAAAGCCGATAATCATCGGTTCATACGGTAAATCACCTAAATACATAAACCCGATGGAGGCAACGGATAACGTCATTAAAATAAAATCTCTTTTATAAAAGTGCCAATTCTTTTTGTTGAAATAGCGAATTAAAAAATAACCGAAAATCGCTAAAAGAGCTCCGGACCATACCCCTAAAACACATTTATCCAAGCCTGATTTTTCAGCCAAATAAAGGGAGGCTCCGACCGTAACCATACAAACGGGACAAGCCGGGCTGGCAAAAGCTTTTACAGATGAGAATAAACCTAAAAATAGCGTTAAAACCTTTAGCATTTGATATCCTTAACGTATCCAAAATTAAACTTTTTTTGTTTTATACAATATATTTTTTTGAATTGCAAGATGTAAATCGCGGATTTTTGCCTTAAAAACAGGTAAGGTTTATTTAAAGTAAAATTCATATTGACAGGTTTAAAATTTGGATATAATTTAAATAAAATAAATTAGAAAGGTTTGTGCATGAAAAAAAATCTTAAAAAGTCTGACTTGTTGCGTATAGAAGGGGTTATTCATAACGAATCTCGTTTTATTGTGTCGCGTAACATTAAAATGTATCGTAAAAAAGCGGGTTTGACGCAAGCAGAACTTGCAAAAAAGGTGGATAAAACGGTGGAAATGATTTGTCAGATAGAAAATAATGTTGCCGGAACGAAAATGGCGACTCTTGATGCTATTTCAAATGCTTTAGGTGTTGAAACGTATATGCTTTTTTTGAATAAAGATCGGCCGAATTTAGAGAATATTTCTCCGGAACTATTAGAGATTTTATTTTTATTGGAAGATGAAACGCCGGCGTTTGTTGAGAGCTTAAAATCATTTCTGATTACTTGTGTAAATAAAAATATTGACAAATAAATAAATTTGCGTTATAATCTCTGAGCTTTTTTGAGGAGATTATTGTGCGTAAAAAAAACGTTTTTTTGGATAAAATTTATCAAATAGGCTCATTTGGTATTTCTGTAACATTCGGTTTTTTTGTTGGTAATGGTATTCAGGGTATATACAAGGGCAGGGATTATGCCGTAACGCAAACTGTTGTTTCTGTCAGCGGGTTGGGATTTTGTTTATCCAGAAGAGCTGAGCCTGCTTATAAACAAAAGCAACGTGCTCTTAATAAACTGTTTAAAAAAGCAGTTGTCAGCAGGGATAGTATTTTTTATTTTAGAGGTTGGGATTTTTCCAATGCCGGACTGATTAAAAAAAGAAGGCGTTATTATTTTCCGCAAGAAGAAATAGGAAAGTATATTTTTGAAAGTATGAAGTTATTTTTTCAAGCAATTGTTTCTATGGCCGTCATATACAACAGAAGAAAGGGGCTAGGTGTTAAAGAGGCTGTTTTGCATGCAGTCAGTGAGGGGATTGATAACCATGTGCCGTCGTTTAAAAAGAATAAAACCCTAGATGCTTTTGTTGAAAAAGATGCGTTAATGGATTTATTGGCTCTTTATATGGGGCATCAAATTTTGTTAAAAGCACAGCAAGCCAAAAGTGATGAAGCGGTTTTAGAGTTTTTAAAAAAAGGATTTGATAGTCCTACATCCCCCTTTTACGGGGTTAAAGATTTGACTACGACGGAATTATTTTTTGATAGAAAACCTTATGAAACGGGGAAGAAAAACATCATAGATATAATCAGTTGTGGGCAAGTTGCGGCATTATCCGCTATGGGTGCGGCAGCGTGGTTTTATCCCTTTCAACCGATGCCGGCATTTGGGGCGGGTATTTTTCTTTTGGGTCTAAGCGTTTTGAAAGATGGGGTGGGGGATAAGCATTTTAAAGAGCAGGCGGATCGTTTTTTATCGCCCTGTTTTAAGCTTAAGACCGTTACGCCACTTAAAATGCAGGAAATTATTCCGGATTGTTATGACTGGTTAGAAAAACAGGAATTTTTAACTTCATTCGGTCAGGCTGAATTAAATCTTGAAGTATTAAAGAAAATAATAAGTGTTGTGAAAAAAATATCGGTTCCTTTGGTAGGAAGAATGGCTCGTGATATTTTGTATTCAGCTCTTATTTATCAAGATACGCAAATGCAAAAAACGTATGCGGGTGTCAAGAATGGTTTAACCCTTGAAGAGGCAAGTAAAAAATTTGGTTTAAAAGCGGTTCATAAATTGATGTCCAGCGTTCTTATGATAAAAGAATTTGAAGGATTAAAAGATGTTACCAAAGGACAAATTCTGTACCACTTAGAGATGAAAAAGGCTGAGTATATTGATAATCTAGAAAAGTCAAAAAACAATTTGGATAGTCAAGGTTTTGATAAAGAGTGGACGCCTCTTTATACGCTTTTTAAAAAGATGGTTGAAACTTTTGTTGATGATGAGAAAAATAAGCAATTTTATGCAACGCTATCTGTTATCAGAGGTAGATCGGAACATAAAAGTACCGTGTTGCCAAAAGTATTACGTCAACTGCAAAAAAATCAATCTCAGCAAACAAAAAGTTAAGAGGGTAGAATGGAATTGGAACCGGTAGAGTTATCAGATTATATGCAAGCATTTGTCAAAAAGGCAAAGCGTCGTCAAAAATTAAATTGCATAACATCAACGGCGATTTCAGCGGTTTTGGGCTATTTAGCGGGAGATGGTTTGTGGTGTTCTTATAAGGAGGAGCCGTATGCTCCGATTAGAACGGTTATAACTGTAGCTTGTTTGGGTGTTTATTGTACGCATATATTTGAACCGAAACATAAAAAGACAGAGCGTAAATTAAATGAGATGTTTGATAAAAATAAAACTTATATCGGCAAGGGTTCTTGGTGGTATACTGATTCCCAATCGCCCATAGTATATCAAAATGGTGCTAAATGTAGTCAGGCTCGTCAATATAAGTTTTCCATGGTTGATTTTAACCCGCTGATTAAAGATTTATCGTATAAATTTTTTGATGATGTAACACAAACGGCAACCGCCTTAACATATATAGATGCTGTTAGTTTTAAAACGGCTTTTGCCAAGGCAATTCATACGCAGATTGAAAAAGAGGTGGAGCCTTTTGTATATGGTGCTTCATTACGTGATTTTGATAATGACGGTGATTTATGTGCGGTATTTAAATTAAAATTGGCTCACGAGTTGTATCATCACTTAAATAACTGTGTTTGTGATGAAGATTTGGTTGAATTTTTAGAGGAGGGAATTACGGATTCGGTGTCGCTTTTTTCAGGTGCTAAACCCTCTGATGAGCGGATGCCATATTTTAAAAGAGAAAGTTATTCTTTGGATAAAAAAAGAGCAATTAGTATGCGATTGCAAGGTACGGCTACGTTTGGTTTTGGGGCTGTTTTATGCGGTGTGTATGACAGTTTTTTTTCTTTAGGGAGTTTGTTTTTTGCAAGTAGTGCCATAATGATGTTTAACTCTTTATGTAAAGCAGGTGGACGGCATCTGCATCAGCAACGAAATCGTTTTTTAAAAATGAGCAAGAAGATGAAAATTGTTTTTCCTGTTGAATTGCTTGATTTAGAAAGAGATGATGTGGTTGCTTGGCGGGAAAAAGAGGTTTATTTAACGCCACACGCTCTGTTACAAAATCTTACACAAGCCTTTGATGAGGTTGAATCGTTTTTAAAACAGTTTCCGGATGAAACAGAATGTGCGTTTGCAGGCAAAATGTTTATGACAAACGTTCTTAAATCAAAAGAAAAAAAGGCCGTTTTAAATGCGGTGGCAGAAGGAGAAACGATTGAATCTGCTTCTAAAAAATTTGGGTTAAGCTTTGTTAATAAGGTTCTAACGCTTGACATGTTCACCTGCATGTTAAAATCTTATGGGAATAAACCGATTAGAAAATTCTTTTTTGATATGGCGGATAACCATGATTTTCAAAAAGCTATTCTTAGAACGCAAAAAAGAACAGACCAAGTGCTGCTTAAAAAAGAGGCAACAATAGAGGCACTTTTTGAAAGGGGTAAAATCTCGCAAGCGGAAAAAGAATATCAGCTTAAAAACATTATGACCGAAACACATCAATATAGAACGGTTGTGGTGCCGGCTGAAACAAAATTGCCTGCTATGATTTTACGGCTTAAAAAAGAAAAGATGCCAATGAGAACTAACTGATAAAAGGTATGCAAATGACAAAAAAAGACACTGTTATTGAAAAAGATATTGAAGAAATTGTTTCAGATCAAAAAAAACAAAAGATTACGTTGGCTGTTATTCGGACGGTAACACCGGCAGTTTTGGGCTTTTCAATCGGTTGTGGAATTAAAGGTATTATTGATGAAAAACCGTATGCCATAACGCAAACCGTTGTTTCTGCGGTAGCGGGATCTTTTTATTATCGGTGGCGGTATGAAGCAGAACATAAAAAAACAGGACGTAAACTAAATAAATTGTTCTCTGATAAAACCATGCATCTGGGTCGGGGTTCTATTATACTGAATCGGGTAAAAAAAGATCTTGCGGGTACTGAAGAGCAATTAAGTTATGGATTTGATATGGCGGACTGGCAAGAAACGCTTAATCTGGTTATAAAACAGACGTGGTCAAATATTTTAAATGCGGCATTATATTACAATATGGAAAAAGGGCAGGGGATAAAGGATTCTTTTTTAAACGCTGTTCATATGGTAGTGGATATAACTAAAAAAGATGTTTTTTCCTCCCAAAAGGCTGTTATTCAGGCGATTGAAAAAAGTGATTTGACTTCTATTTTTGTGTTGAAAATGTGTCAAAATATTTATGACTGTGTAAATTCTTGTTTAAGTGATGAACAGGTGCTTGATTTTTTAAAAAAAGGGATAACAAATAACACATCTTTGTTTAAAAGTAGACCAAATCAAGAAAAGCTGGGTAAGTTTTTGAACAGGGAACCGTATGTGGCAGGAAAAAAACTTCCTTTATTGTTACTTGATATGGGAAAATACGCTTCTCTAGCCGCGGTAATGGGGGTGAGTTTTACCGGTAATCTTGTCAGTAAAGAGGGGGCTGTGTTTGTCGGGGCGGGTTTGGCAAGCTCATTGGCTCATTTGCGAATAAGAAATCAGCACTTAAGACGTCAAAGACAGCGATATGCTTTGTATGGTGGTGATTTTGCCAAAACAAGGCTTCTGGAGCGATATGAAAATGAAAATAAAATGACGGTATGGATTGAAGAAGAGGAACGGCTTACCCGTTACGGGAGTTGTAAGTCGGTTCGGGATACCTATCGTGATGTCATTTCTTTTTTGGAGAAGATGCCGAGACAAAGCTGTAAAATGGCGGCCACTTATGTTTATAGTGCTTTTGTTCTTGGAGATAAAAAAATCAAACAAGTGTTGGATGATTTGCAAAAGGGAATGACCTTAGAACAGGTTGCCAGAAAAACGGATTTGAATTCTTTCCATCGGGCAATGGAAATTGATTTTTTAATGGGCGCTTTAAAAGCAGGTGGTTCTAGAGGGGTTTATTCCTTTGTTTTTCATTTAAACTCTGGAACAGAAAATTATCAACAATTATTGGCAAAAGAAAAGGAAGATTATGCCAAAAAAATAGCTCCTAAAATTGCCTATTACGAACGGCTTTTTGCAAGAGGTGTTATTTCTGAAGATGAAAAAAACAATTATATTAAAGATGGTTATGAAAAAATTGTGCGTCAAAAAGGCATAGTTGTAACATCTCTTTGCAAATTGCCAAGACCGGTTTTAAAATTAAAACAAACTAAAATTCAAAACGAAAAAGAATAAAAAAAGATTGCTTTTTTTTATTAAAAGGTATTTTTCTTTCTGGCTTTTTTTTGAAAATAAAAAAGGCATAAGAATCTATTTTTTATATAAAAAAATCAAAAAAAGTACTTGACTTTATTTTAAAAATATGGTTTAATATCAAGACCTAAAGCAAAAGGTGGTTTATAAAATTTTAGGTTTAAAATCACCCGCTTTCTTTGGGTTTGCTAATAAAAACAAAGGGTTACCTTTAAGTTGATTGGCAATTTTTGAGTGCTT
>CALCTR010000054.1 GCA_937906925.1 uncultured Alphaproteobacteria bacterium | reverse complement strand
AACCCGAACTTCTTTTAACTGTTATTTCATAATCTTTTAAATTTATTATACCTTTTGGGTAGTATTTTCTAACAATCATAGACATATCCTCACTTACAAATCAATGCCTATCTTTGGATATCTTTAGTACAAATAAATACTACTTAAAAATTGTACTTATCACATTATTTTAAAAAAAAGCAGTAAACTATTCCTCATAGAAAATTTACTGCTCAATCATTTCTATATATTTTATTTAATTTTAATCACTTACTCTTTCTATTATATTTGGCATTGTTAGCCCCATTATACGACACAATTTGCGCGAAATTTGTCATATTTTGGAAAATAGCATATTTTTTTTACAAAAAAGGAGTACACAATGACCATTAATCAACACAATAAAAAAGATCCGCAAACGCTAAAAATGCAATCCATTATTGATAACGTCAGCACGATCGTTGCATATTTAGAGGCTTTACCTGAAGATACAAGAAAAAATTCAAAAGTAAATGACGCCGTTTACTAGGCCCTTTCCTATTCCGGTAATGCATTTAAAATGATACCTGAAGACAACGTGAATAACGTTAATTTACCTACTGATGAAAAATCCACATTTATTCAATCATATAATTTACATAAAATAATGAGAACTCTTCTGACACAACCTAAAAATGTCCATGTAGAAGATATTACGTCTCCAGAATTGTTTATTCAATGTTTTAAAACAGGATACGGTAGCTCTATTATCAATGCTTGGAAAAGCGAGAAAAATCAAACTTGTAGAATTTCAAGCCACTCTCAAAATGTTGCCTCAGCCTCAAAAAGGAAAGAAAAGACTCTTACAAGAGCATAATCTGTAGCATTTATTATATATTGAAATTTAGATATGTCAAAAAGCACACATCCTGTGTGCTTTTTTATTTACTTTTAAAACAAAATATATTTATACTGATTACATGAAAAAAAAGATTTTTATTTTATTTTTAATTATCATATTTTTTATTCCTTTTTCTTTTTTGCTAAAACAAGAAAACAAAAAAATAATCTTTTCCAACCCCGTTTTTTATCAATATATTCCTTTTGAAAAAAAACTAAAACCTCTTAGCATTTCTTTTCTCTCCACAAACAACAAGAGTAAAAGAAACTTAATGCACAAAGAGACAAATACTCCAATTACTCAGAAACACTCAGACTTTATTTTATTTTCTTCTTGTTCCTCTACGCTTAACAAACCCGATTCTCTTGCAAAAAAATTAAAAAAAGACATCCCTAAATCTCATAATGACACCTCACCCATTTTGCAAAATATAGGGTGCGGACTTATAAAAACAATTATTCCTCTACCTTTTTAAATTTTTATTGTATTTTAAAATTTTTTTTGATACTGTGATAAAAAAAGGAGATTATGCTATGAAAAAAATTTTATCATTTGTTATTGTTTTAGGATTATTATCTGGCGGTGTTTTTTATTACAGTGGCGGAACACTTTCAAGTTCTGATCGTACAAGCAAACTGGAAAAAGAAGTTGCCGTTCAGCATCCATCTTGGAAAGATACCATTATACCTCTTGAAGAAGGCCGTATCAAACGCAAAGGAACCGGCGATACCGGAAACGTCCAAAATGTAACAACGGATTCTTTTGAGATTGTTTGGGATAAATGGGATATTGAAGTATTCAAAAAAAATCCCAAAACGGGCATTTACAACCTATTTGATCGCAGAAAAAAAAATAAACCGGACACAAAATAGTATAACTTTAAAAAGCTTTTTTGTTTCAAAAATTCACTAAAAACAAAATAATTGGAAAATTATTTTTTGTGTGTTGTGTTTTTTTATTGTTTTTTGTTGTTTTTTTTGTTATTGTTAAAAAACAACAAAGGAGAACCAACATGAAAAAATTTTTATCACTTATTATCGTTTTGGCACTACTTGGCGGTGGTATTTTTTACTACACAAATAAAACCCCTCGCTTAGAAGGCGAGGTTCGTGTTCACCACCCGTACTGGAAAGGATCTATCATACCTCTTGAAAAAGACAGAGCTCAGCGTAAAGGCCATTCAGACACAGGCAGAGTACAAAATGTAACCTCTGATTCTTTTGAAATGGTTTGGGATAAATGGGATATTGAAATATTTAAAAAGAATCCCAAAACAGGTATTTATAATTTAGCCGGTAAAAAACCAAAAAATCAGCCAACAGCAAAATAAAATTAACAAAAACTGATTAAGCGGAACATCTCGTTCCGCTTTTTTTATAAAAAAACCACTCATTATTTAACCAAAAAATGATATAAATATTGATTTTTTCTATATTTTAAAGTAGAATGAGTTGTTTTTATTTTATTATTTATAGGAGTATATTATGCCAGCAACATCAATGGACCAATTAGTTTCTCTTTGTAAAAGACGTGGATTTATTTTTCAAAACGCTGATATTTACGGCGGTTTACAAGGTGTTTATGATTTCGGCCCGTTAGGTGTTGAATTAAAAAATAATTTAAAAGCTGCCTGGTGGCGGTCTATGATATACGAACGTGATGATGTAGAAGGGTTGGACGCCTCTATTTTAACACATCAAAAAGTTTTGCATTACAGTGGCCATGAAGCAACTTTTACAGATCCTTTAACCGATTGTAAAAAGTGTAAAAACAGATTTAGAGCCGACCATATCAAAGATGGCAAATGCCCCAACTGTGGCAGTATAGAATTGACAGAACCCCGCATGTTTAACTTAATGTTTAAAACAACTGTCGGCCCTGTTGAAAACAGTGAAAACTATGCCTATCTTCGACCGGAAACTGCTCAAGCTATTTTTACACAATTTAAAAATGTTGTTGATGCCACATCTAGAAAAGCACCTTTCGGTATTGCCCAAATAGGTAAATCTTTTAGAAATGAAATCACACCACGTAACTTTATCTTTCGTGTTCGCGAGTTTGAACAAATGGAACTTGAATACTTTGTCAAACCGGGAACAGATGAAGAATGGTTAGAGACATGGAAAAATGAACGCATCCAATGGTGGCTTGATCAAGGGTTAAATAAAGATAAATTAAAAATACACGCTATTGAAAAAGATGAATTAGCTCATTATTCTAAAGCCACATATGACTTAGAATATGAATTTCCTCATGGCCTTGAAGAATTAGAGGGGGTTGCAGACAGAACAGATTACGATTTAGGCAATCACACCCGCTATCAAGCAGAACTTGCTTTAACTTCCAAATCACATGAAAATAAAGAAAGCACAACAAAATTAGCTCTTTTTGACGATGAAACAAAAAAATGGTTTGTCCCATTTGTTATTGAACCGTCAGCCGGTGTAGAACGCGGTGTTCTTGCTGTCTTGACAGAAGCTTATACGGAAGAACAACTCCCCAATGGTGAAACAAGAACTGTTTTAAAACTTAAAAAACATTTAGCACCTGTTAAAGCAGCCGTTATTCCGTTAAAGAGAAATAATCCTCAAATTATGGAACTTGCAAAAAATATTAAAAATCAACTTTTAAAAACAGGAATTGGCAGAATTATGTTAGAAGATTCCGGCAATATCGGTAAAGCCTATCGCCGCCATGACGAAATCGGCACACCTTTTTGTATCACCGTTGATTTTGAAAGTATTGAACAACAACCAACAACCGTTACTATCAGAGATAGGGATACAATGGAACAAAAACGGGTTTCTTTAGAAGAGTTACCCAAACTGCTTAAAGAATACTTTATTTAAAACGGTCAAAAATCCGCTATCCAAGATAGCGGATTTTTTATATTACATTGAATAAACTTCTATTTTGATTGTTCATCATCAAACGGAAAAATTAAATCATCAAAAGAGGGAAACTGTTGCCCTTGTTGTTTTTTAATCAGGTTATTCAATCTGTTTTTCATCATACCGTTATAACGGCTCAACAAAGATTGCTCATATTCCCGAATCTCCTTTGACTCAGAAAGACGGGTCAGCGATGACAGTAAACCTCTTTTTTCATTATCAGTCATACTCATCCTTGTCTTTATATCGTAACCAGGTGAAGCATAGCAAAAAAACATCAAAATGTCAATATTTTTAAAGATAAAATATCTTTTTTACTCTTTATTTTTTGCTTAAAATATGCTATGAGTATAGGTAAGTCGCCAAATAAGAAAAATATAAAGCGACAACAACTTAAAACAAAAAGGGTTTGTTATGGAACAAAAAATAAATGATATGCGTGAACAAATTTTCAAGTCTATCCAAGAGGCGGATACACTTGTCGCGTTAGATGAAGTACGTGTTAAAACACTCGGCAAAAGCGGGATTATTACCTCTCAAATGAAAGAGCTAGGCTCTTTATCACCAGAAGAGAGAAAATCTGCCGGTCAACTGTTAAATATTTTTAAAACAGAAGTTTCAACAGCTATTGAAACAAAAAAAGCTGACTTAGAAGAAAAAGAGTTAAACGAACGCTTAAAATCCCAAACTGTTGATGTTACTTTACCGGTTCGTCCACAGGTTAATGTGGGACGCATCCATCCGGTTTCTCAAGTTATGGATGAAATGCTCAGCATCTTTGCTCAAATGGGCTTTGATTTAGCCGAAGGTCCCGATGTTGAAGATGACTTTCATAATTTTGAAGCCCTTAACATTCCCCCTTCTCATCCGGCTCGCCAAATGCAAGCAACTTTTTTTATGCAAAATACAGTTGATAAAGTTCTCAGAACTCAAACTTCCGGCGTCCAAATTCGCACCATGGAAAATAAAAAACCACCTATTAAAATTGTGGCACCGGGCAGAACGTATCGTCGTGATTATGATATGACTCACACCCCTATGTTCCATCAAATTGAAGGATTGGTCATTGATACGGAAACAAACTTAGCACATTTAAAAACAACGTTAGTTGAATTTATGAAATTGTTTTTTGAAACAGATGATGTTGCTCTGCGTTTTAGGCCATCCTATTTCCCATTTACAGAACCATCTTACGAGGCCGATGTCGGTTGTTCCAGAGAAAATGGCGAATTTAAAATTAAATCCGGTGCCTCTTGGTGTGAACTATTAGGATGCGGCATGGTTCACCCAAATGTCTTAAGAAATTGCGGTTTAGATCCTGATGTTTATCAAGGTTTTGCCTTTGGTTGCGGCATAGATAGATTCGCTATGTTGAAATATGGTATACCAGATTTAAGAAGCTTCTTTGACGCTGATATGCGTTGGATTAAACACTATGGTTTCTTACCGCTTGATATACCGACAAATACGATTGGATTAAGTTTAAACGCAGGAGCAAAACGATGAAAGTTTCATTAACGGCATTAAAACAATTTTTAGATACAACCGCAACGGTTCAAGAAATTGCCGATAAATTAACCTCAATCGGATTAGAGGTTGAAGAGGTTGAAGATAAGGGAGCTGAATTAGAGGGATTCATTATTGCTGAAATTAAAGCAGTTGAAAATCATCCTAACGCTGATAAGTTACATATTTTAAGAGTTTCAACCGGAGAAGATATTATCCAAGTCGTCTGCGGAGCCCCCAATATTTATGAGGGGATGAAATCTATTTTAGCCCGCCCAGGTGTTATGATTCCATCTTATGGCGAAAGACTAGAAAAAGGCGTTATCCGTGGGGTAGAAAGTTTTGGTATGATGTGTTCAGAAAAAGAGTTAAATCTTGGAACGGATCATTCCGGTATTTTAGATTTAAAAACAGACTTGCCCGCCGGTACACCTGCAAC
Organism: uncultured Alphaproteobacteria bacterium; assembly: GCA_937906925.1. GTDB lineage: Bacteria > Pseudomonadota > Alphaproteobacteria > CAAHEQ01 > UBA3637 > RGIG4140. Next base: position 20,482 of record CALCTR010000054.1, on the reverse strand, counting down.
AAAATATTTTAACACAGATGTTGTATTTGATATAAACGTAACACCCAACAGAGGTGATTGTTTTGGGGTAAAAGGCATAGCCAGAGATTTAAGTGCTACCGGCATCGGCCAGTTTATTTATAAGGATCCTGTTCCTGTAAAAGGCTCTTTTACTTCACCTATCCAAGTACATATTGAAGATGAAAATTGTCCGCAATTTGTCGGCCGTTATATTAAAAATGTTAAAAATGGTGCCAGCCCTAAATGGATGCAAGATTTCTTAATTTCTATGGGGTTAAGACCTATTTCAGCATTGGTTGACATTACAAATTATTTAAATATTGCCGAATGTCGCCCTCTTCACGTTTTTGATGCCGACAAATTAACTGGCGACATTTATGTTCGCTCTGCCAAAGACGGAGAAAAACTCAATGCTCTGGATGAAAGAGAATACACATTAAAAGAGGAGATGATTGTCATCGCTGATGAAGTTAAAGCACAAAGCATTGCCGGTATTATGGGCGGTGAAGAAACAGGCTGTACACAAGAAACCAAAAATGTGTTTTTAGAAGCAGCCTTTTTTAACCCGATATCTATTGCTAACACTGGTCGTCTTTTAAATGCCGAATCCGATTCCAGAACCAGATTTGAACGAGGCATTGATCCCGATTCGCAAATTTTAGCCAATGAAAAAGCGACTCAACTTATCTTAGATATCTGTGGCGGTGAGGCCTCTGATATCGTCATTGCGGGAAAAGGTCTTAATTGGCAACATGTTATAGATTTTGACTGGAATGAAATCAAACGCTTATGTGGATTTGATATTCCTGTTAAAACAGCAACAACAATCTTAGAAAATCTTGGATTTTCAGTTGACGGCAATAAAATATCCGTTCCCTCATGGCGGTTTAATGATGTGAAACAAAAGGCTGATGTTGTAGAAGAAATTGTACGAATATACGGATTGGAAGAATTACCGGATGCTCCTCTTAGACCATCACAGCTAACTACCAGCATTTTATTACCGCATCAAAAAAGAGAAGTTGCTATCAGACGTGCTTTAGCAAACAGAGGGCTTAATCAAGCAATTACTTGGTCTTTTATGGATTCAAAGCTTGCAAAACATTTTGATTCAAAAGGTATTTTAATTGCAAATCCAATCGCCTCTGATTTAGATGAACTTCGTCCAAGTCTTATCCCCAACCTGCTTTCTGCCATAAAACGTAATCAAGACAGAGGCATCAAAGATGTTCAATTATTTGAAGTTGGTCCTGAATTTTATTCAACAACTCCAAATGAACAGCGTATGGTTGCCTGTGGTGTTAGAGCTGGTAATTTTTATCCCCGCCACTTTTTAGCCGAACAAAGATCGGTTGACGTTTTTGACGCAAAAGCAGATGCCTTAGATGGATTAAGTGCCTTGGACGCCCCTCAAAATCTGCAAGTAGCAAGAAGAGCTCCCTCTTGGTATCACCCGGGACGTTCCGGCTCATTTGTTCTAGGTAAAAACGTCATTGCACATTTTGGTGAAATTCATCCGGCAATTTTAAAAGCCTTTGACATAAAAACACCGGTTTCAGCTTTTGAAATTTATATGGATAACATACCACAACCTCGCCAAAAATCAAAATCTCAAAAACTGCTTAAGGTATCAAATTTAATGCCTTTAACCAGAGATTTTGCTTTTGTTTGCGACAAATCTGTTGAAGCAGGCAAAATCATTTCTGCCATAGCAAATGTAGATAAAGAAAAAATCACTGATGTTGCCATCTTTGATGTCTATGAAGGCGATAAGTTACCACAAGATAAAAAATCTTTAGCCTTACAGGTAACAATTTCTCCGACAGAAAAAACAATGACGGATAAAGAAATTGAAATTTTAAGCGTCCAAATTATCTCCGCAGTTAAAAAAATGACCGGAGCAGAATTAAGAGCTTAAAAATCTTTAAAGCAAAAAAGCACTCTCATCTGCCACAAACATGATGGGAGTGTTTTTTTATGACAAAAAAAAGAAAAAAGCATCTAACAATAAAAAAAATCTTTTCATACAGAATTTTTGACCTTATATTTTTATAAGATTAACTTTTTAACCAAGGAGGTTATATGAAAAAACTTATTTACACATTATTATTTGCAATAACTTTTTCTTTTGCCGGAAGTGCGTTTTCAGGTTTTCAAGCCGTCGCCCCGACACCAACTGAAAATGGCGGATTTAAAGGCCCAAGTAACGGTATTACAACTGTTAGTGAAGCATTAAAAGCCAAAGATGACGCTCTGGTAATTTTAACCGGTAAGATTGAACGCGAAACAAGCAAAGACAAATATTTATTTCGCGATTCAACCGGAGCCATTATTGTAGAAATTGACAATGAAGAATGGCAAGGTCAAACAATCACACCTACAGATACCGTTATTATTCATGGTGAAGTTGATAAAGAAATTATGGGCAAAACAGAAATAGATGTTGATAAAATTACAAAAAAATAAATCATATCAACAAAACCAAAAAACGCTCTTTATGAGCGTTTTTTTGTATTGAAAAAGAGGCAAAAGGATGATACTGTGTAAACAATAGGAGATTTAAAGATATGGCAAAAATAACTCTTTTAAATGAAAATCAAATATGGGGCGATAAGACGCTTAATATTTTAAAATCATACGGCACAAAAGTTGCTTTGAGTGATTTAGCTATTGTGCTGGGCGGATGGCTTGGCAGTGATGGTGTTACAATAGAAGGAGATCGCTCCGGCTATATATGGACAGCGTCTGGATTAGAGTTAGGCCTGGTCAGAACCATCACTCATGCCGGTGATAAATGCTATTATTACCCCAACCGTAGAAGAGATGGCATTCGCCCCGTTTTAACGCCGGAAGAAACAAAAAAATTAAAACCGGAAAATACTTATACCTTAACCCTTTCAAATAATGAAAAAATTAAAATTGTGCATCTTGGAACATATCCGCAAAAATCAGTTAAAGTTAAACTCAGCGAACTTTTAGAAAAAATGTATCAAAACAACGAACTAAAAAAAACAAAACGTTACTTTACGTTTGACACAACTGGTTTAACAGATTATGAAACAGGCCTAACCCCAAAAAAATATTATATTTATCAACATACCGAAAAAAAATATATCCGTGTAGAAGGCCGACCAGCTGACAGCGATTCTATTCTCTCCAATGGAAAAGACGTCCAAATTGGCGAACCTTATTGGTTAGAGGTACTACCGATTGAATGGCTTGTAGATGAAAAAACAGGTATTTGGGTATCTAAAAAAGCACTTATCAGCGGTATTCGTTTTGGAAAAGATGATACGTATGATGGTGATTTTAAAAAAACAGATATGTATCTTTATTTAAATACCTATTTTGCAAAAGAAATAGATTTATAAAAATACATCGTTATTTAACACACTAAAAAAGCACTTCTAATGAAGTGCTTTTTAAATGGTGCCTGGGGACGGAATCGAACCGCCGACACAGGGATTTTCAGTCCCTTGCTCTACCAACTGAGCTACCCAGGCTAACCTGAAGTAAGAACCTTATACACGACTTTTTATAAAAAGTCCAGCCTTTTTTAAAAAAATTACAAAAAAAACACATTTTTTTTATAATTTATTTATTTTTAAGGATTATTCATCTTCGGTTTGTAAAATTTTTTCATCCTCAGGTTTTTCATTAGTGTGAACAACATATGTTCCCTTAAGCCAACGACCTAAATCAACATCCGCACATTTTTTAGAGCAAAAAGGTGCATATCTAGGTTCTGGCTCCTTACCACAAATAGGGCATTTTACTTTTGTATTTTCCATATTATTTTTCCTTTAAATCAAAAAAATCAGGTTGAACATTTAAATTTGTTTTAATCTGAACGTTTGTTTTAACCTCTTCTTCCAAAAAAGACAACTGTGCCGGATGAATTTCTAAAACGACACGTCCCACCTTTAACGAATCCAAGGCCTCTTTAATTAACAAATTAACATAATCTGTCTTTTTTAAACCATCTGCTTTATAAAATAAATCAAATAGAGATGAGGATGTTCTGCCTCTTTTTATTTCCAGCAAATTCATTTTTGTAAAATCATAAATTTTTGTTCTTTCATCCCCAGCAAAAATATTTTTAATCATTTTTAGCAAAGATTTTTTCTCTTCTTGAGATTTAGAACCCGCAAAATCAACCAAAATCATACCTGACATATTCTTTAACTGTATCTGTTGATAAATAATTTCTACAGCCTGTTTATTAAGCTCAAAAAGAGGTTGCCCACTTTTACCTGAATCTACATCAATAGTCCACAAAGCATTTGTTCTTTCTATCCATAAGGCTGCATTATCAGCCAAAACAATCTTTTTTTCCAATGCTTCTTCTATATCAGTTGAAAGTTTTCTAGACTTTTTTGAAATACAAAACGGATATTTTTTTTGAACTTTCTCCATTAAATTTGGCAAATAAATATCTTTTGATGTAAAACGGCCTGTCGCATCTTTTCCCAGACGAGCTTCTTTTATCACTTCAATTAAAACAGATTCTCCCTGATTATATTTTTCTTTTGACGGAATAAAAGCCGGTAAATTTTTACTTGTTTGAACAAAATATCCTCTAAGTGTTTTATTAAAAGATAAAATCTTTGCTTCAATCACCTCTCCGATATTAAGCATCCGGGCTCGTTGAACAAAAACATCTATCAGTTTTTCCTGATTATCATAAACAGCAATAATCTCTTGGGCGGATGATTTTTGCTGAACAATAAAACCTTTTTCCATTTTATTTAAGAATACCTCTTAAAATCTGGGTTGTTTCATAAATCGGCAATCCGACAATCCCTGAATAAGAACCTGACATTTTTTTAACAAAACCGGATAAAACTCCATCAATTTTATAACCGGCAACACCTTTCCATTCACCCGAATCAATAATAATTTGAATATCTTCTTCATCAAATTTTTTAAGTGTTACAAACGAGGTACTCACTCTTGAAATGATTTTACCTTCGGGCGTAACAACAGCCAATCCCGTTAAAACACGATGCCCTCTGCCGGATAAAAGTCTTAAATTTTCTTTTGCTTCTTGAGCGGTATAAGCTTTTCTAATAATACGCCTGCCAACTGCTAAAACGGTATCAGCAGCAACAATACAAGTATTAGCTCTATCCTTAGCAACGGCTTTAGCTTTTTCTATCGCTATGCGTTTAACATATCTTGCAGGCAATTCACCTTTTTGCAACTCTTCATTTATCTCTGGCACAACAATCTCATCTGGAACAAGACGCACTAAATCCAACAAAGCACGTCTGTTCACGGATGCTGAAGCTAAAATAAATCCTGATTTAAAACGCCATAAGTCATTATTACTCATCGGCTTGCAATTTTTCTTTACGTTCGTGGCGTTCTTGTGCTTCAATAGAAAGAGTGGTTACAGGTCTGGCTTCTAATCTGCCAAGACCGATAGGCTCGCCCGTTTCTTCGCAATAACCGTAAGTGCCATTTTCAATTCTATCCAAGGCCGCATTGATTTTCTTAATCAATTTACGCATTCTGTCTCTTGTTCTTAATTCCAAGAATTGATCTGTTTCACTACTAGCTCTGTCATTTAAATCAGCCTCTTGCAAGCTTGTTTCTTTTAAATCCTGCAAAGTAAGTTCGGAGTTCTTAACCAATTCTGCACGCCAATCAATCAATTTTTGGCGGAAATACTCCAACTGGCGTTCGTTCATGTATTCTTCATCTTGTGTTGGTTTATAATCTGGTGGTAAAGTTACATTGCTCATCGCTTACTCCTTAATTTAATGTTAATTTTTATTAAGCTAACCTTTTTTTTTAAAAAAGTCAAGAGTTGAAATTTTCTTGCTAATAAGATAAATATTTGATATACTCTCAAAAGATTTTAGGAGTGGGACAATGAATTTGTTAAAAAAAAGTTTACTAGCCGTTGTTTGTTTGATTCCCTTTTCATGTTTGGCAGAGGATGTACAAACTCTACCCTGTGAAAATATTTTTGAAAAATTAGAAACAGGTGAATTAAATGACAATTCACTTTATGATAAATGTGGATTTTCAAATGAAGAATTAGTGTGGAATAAATGGGCCGGCTATGTCTCCCAAAAAAAGATGAGACGTGCCATTTTTGAAATTTGCAAACGTTTTCCTAATCATGAATATAATACACTATACTGCGATAAGGCCATTGCTTTACAGTATCCGCCAGCCCTAATTTATGCCGGTGAAAAAGCCATCGATCAAAACGATTATCAAACCGGATATGATTATTTAACAAGAGCTTTGGAGACAAAAGAACTTTCAATAGAAGAAGAAGGAAAGCTTTTAGAAATTTTAGGCGTTTACTACTTAAAAAATGCCGATAAAAGAGCCCAAACATACCTAGAAACAGCTGCTCAAAAAGATTCTGCTTTAGCAAACACTTTAATGGGAATAAATTATTATGCCAAAAAAAATGAACGACTAGGTAATGATGAAATCGCATTTGATTATTTTTGGAAAGCCGTTTTAATCGGCTGTAAAAAAGCAGAAGAAAATATCGGCCTTTATCAACTTGAAAAACAAGGAAAAATCACTTATGAACGTGCCTTGTCAGATATGAAAAAAAATATGTATTCGTGTGCAGAAACAAAAGAAAAACCCGCAGATATTAAAAGAAAAGACCTGTATCAATGCAAGTGTAAATCCGCTATTGACACGCATAAACGTTTTTCAGATAAATCTTATATTGTTCGCCGAACCGAAGCCCAAATGGCCGTTTTAGAAGAAAAAAACGGAGAGATAACAACCGTTTCCGAAGGTTCAGTCTTACCCAGTGGTGCAACTGTACAAGAAGTCAGAAAAACAGCCGTTATTTTGCTTTATCCATCTGGTGAAAGAGAAATTTTAAACCTCTATAAAAAAGATGATTGCGTTGATTTTTGTTTAAAAAACAATATCCAAGATAACCTAAAACCTGACGAAATGCGTATTAGGATCGGTGGAATTAAAGAAAAAATAAAAATAAAACCATATCACATAACATTTACACCTAATGAGTGCCAATTTTTAGAACATTATGCCGACAAATTTAAAAAATTAGATGGCCCCTATGTCGGAAAAGAAGAGTGTAAAATCGTTTATCACCCAACAGAAGCTGATCCGATTTTAACACAAATTACACCTATTGAAAATGAGGTATTGGATAGTTTTGAAGAATTCCCTAAAGATAAAAAGAAAAAAGAGCCATCAACACTCTCTGATGCAGAAAAAAGAGAACTAAAAAAAGCTGCTGACAATATTTTAAAATTTTAGTTTTAACTAAAACATTAAAAATACCGAGATTTTTGAAAGGTTGGCCCATAACGATTTGTTGTCTTTCTACTTTAAAACCGCATTTCCGCTCCAGAAGAAGCATTTGAAGCACAATATAATGCACCTTAAGAAAAGAAAAAGAAATTAACCCCCTATCAGAGACAGAAAAAAAGAATTAATGAGATCAGCCACTTCTATTGTGAAATAAATACTACAACAAAAAACTTCAAATAGAGATCGTCTTTTTTTAATTTTTCTACGTTCTTAAAAAATATTAAAAAAAATAAAAATCATGTTATAATAAAAAGTATGTGAAAACTAAATTTATTTTTTTACTTCTAATATTTAATAAAAAAATGGAGGAAACTTATGAAAGATTACACACCGAAATAAACACAATTAACAAATAAATTAGTTGATGCTGTAAAAGGCGGGAAAGATAAAAAGGCAAAAGCATTAGTAGAAGAAAAACGTTAATGCTTTTTTAGAAGAAGGGATGACGCCTTTAATGTTTGCTGTACAAAGCACAGAAAAAACTACTAAAGAAGTTGTTGAAGTTCTCTTAAATGCTGGTGCAAGATTGCGTACAATAAATCATAATAGAAATACAGTCTTACATCTAGCCACAAGCATGGAACAACCAGATATTGAAATTATTAAAAAGCTACTTGCAAGACCAGATGTTCCCATTAATAATCAAAATAATGTTGGGAAAACCGCATTACATATCGTAGCAAGCAGTTATAAATCAGAATCAATAGAGTTAATGCCATTGCTATTATCATACCCAAACATTGATGTGAATATTCAAGATAAAGATGGAGCGACTCCATTGCATTTGGCAATACCCGCTCCAAGCCAATTGTCCGCCATGAAAAGTTCAGAAGCCTTATTGAGTGCAAAGATAGCTTTATTGTTAACTCATCCAAAAATTAATCTTGAGATTCAAGATGACGGTGGTAAAACCGCCCTGGATAAACTTGGTGAACTTCCTCCATCTTTTCAAAAAATGGTTGAACACTTAAAAAATAACCCTGAAGAAAGAAAAGCCCTACAAAACAATATTATAGAAGATGCTGATACAGAGTATATGGAAGAACAGACATCCGATAAAGGCAACTCTGACTAATCAAAAACACAAACAGAACTTAAAAAAGAAGAACCAATAAATCACGAAGAAAATAGGTCCAGGCGAACTCTACACGAAGCGGGGAAACAAGTACTAGATGAAGAACCTACAATTTCAAAAGGTTATACTCCCTCAAGAGACGATTTTTAACACAAAAAAAAGAGGAAGTTATCTTCCTCTTTTTTTATCATTTCTTTAAAGAAATTAAGCAGAAACTGTTTCTGTTTGAGTTTCTTTTTCTGCCTTTTCTGCTTCTTTAGCAGCTACATCAGCTTTCTTTTTGAAAGAACGTTTTGCTTCTTCTTCAGAACGAGCAATATTTACACGAACTGTTTGAGAAACATCCGGATGTAAGGACAAACGAACATCAAAAATACCAAGATTTTTGAAAGGTTGACCCATAACGATTTGTTGTCTTTCTACTTTGAAACCGGCATCATGAATAGCTTCACAAATATCTCTCATTGTTACAGAACCGTATAACTGACCTGTTTCAGCAGCCTGACGAATAATAACAACTGAAAGATTTTGCATTTTTTCAGCTAAAGCTTCTGCTTCTGCCTTTAATTTTTGGTTGTAGGCTTCATACTCTTTGCGTTTTGCTTCAAAAAGAGCCAAATTGTCTTTAGTCTTACGCAATGCTTTCTTTTTCGGAAGTAAGAAATTGCGAGCATAACCGTTCTTAACATTGACGATATCACCCATTTGACCAAGACGTTCAATTTTTTCTAAAAGAATAATTTCCATCTTTTTCTCCTTATTCTGAAACGAATGGTAATAAAGCCAAGAAACGAGCACGTTTAATTGCTTTTGACAATTCACGTTGATGTTTTGCACATGTTGCAGAAACACGAGCCGGAACAACTTTGCCACGTTCTGAGATATGGCGACTTAATTGCTTAATGTCTTTATAATCAATCTTAGGAGCATTTTCTCCACAGAATGGGCAAGACTTTTTGTGATGAAAGAATGAACCTTTAATATCAGCCATTACATATCTCCTTCTGAAATTTCAACATCGTATTTTTCTTCAGCTTTGAATTTTCTAGATTTAGCTTCCATCATAACTGATGGACCTTCTTCCAATTCTTCAACCTTAATTGTTAAATAACGAATCAAGTTTTCATCAAGACGCATTAAACGTTCCATTTCAATAACAGCTTCAGCCGGAGCGTCAATGTTCATTAACATGTAGTAACCTTTGCGGTTCTTTTGAATTTTATATGCTAAATTGCGTAAACCCCAATTTTCGCGTTTTGTAACTTTACCGCCCATTGATTCAACAACTGCAGCAAATTTATCTGTTAAATCAGCAACTTTTGCCGGTGTCAAATCTTGTCTGGCAATAAATACGTTTTCATAAAAAGGCATTTATATTTTCTCCTTTTGGTTTTTCTCGTTTCGGTTAAAACAAATACCCCGAATGGATATCTGCCTGAAACATAGCCCCCGTCCGATAGCAAGAGCAAGGATAATCGGAAAGCTTTGCTAATATACAGGAAAAAAAATAAAAAAGCAAGTTTTTTTTAAAATTTTTATATAAAAAACAAATTTTTAGTCCGCTTTATCTTTCAAATAAGGTAAAAGTTTTTTCACCACTAAATTTGCAAGCTCATTTTCTTTTTCCTTTTCCAAATAGGATGACACGGTTGTGCTTATAAAAGAAATTAAAAGAAAAATCAAAACAATCCACAAAATACCATCTAAAATCATATTTAAAAGAGCAATACTTTTTTCTAAAGAAACAATCTTTGCCTGAGCAAATGCCGTACTTGTTAAAGAAGAAATATACTCTCCTATTTTTACAGGCGACAAAAGTGAAAAATTTTCATCAGCCTTTTTAAATTGCATGGCCAAAACAGATGCTTTTTGTTTTTCCAATGAAATATCAAAATACTGATTTAGCAAAAAAGGTAAATTTATTTTCAAATAAAAAACAACTCCTGAAAAAAAACCGTATTTTACAAAATTAGGCATAACGGCACTAAAAAAACGTTTAATTTTAAACTTAAAAGACGTCTGTGTATTAAATTGTTCCATATCAATATCCTTTTAAAAAAAGCTATAAGGGTTAATATCTATCCGAACCGAAACAGAAGAGCTTATTTGTAATTTAGAAAGCCAAACAGATAAAATATTTTGTAATTTCACATCCTTTTGTGATTTTATTAAAATCCGATACCTGAATTTTCCTCGCAATAAAGCTAATGGTGCCGGAGTCGGTCCCAAAACATCTAATCCCTCCAAAAAGGGGGCATTAGCAACAATCTTTTTACCCGTATCAAAAACAAGCTGTTCATTTTTACCGCTCAAAATCAAAGCAGCTAATTGTCCAAAAGGAGGCATTTGCAATAACTGCCGAGTTGCTATTTCCTCTTGAAGGAAAGCATTCTTATCATTTGCCTGCAACGACTTTATCACCAAATTGTCAGGCAAATACGTTTGCAAAACAGCCGTTCCTTTTTTTTGTTCTCGCCCTGCTCGTCCCGTTACCTGATGCAAGAGCTGAAAAGTTCTTTCACCGGCTCTTAAATCACCACCTGACAATCCCATATCGGCATCAATAACACCAACTAATGTCAAATTTGAAAAATGATGTCCTTTAGCTAAAATTTGCGTTCCGATAAGAATATCAACTTCATTATTTTTTATTTTTTCAAGTAACAAAGAAAACTCTTTAGGATTATTCAACGTATCTGATGTTACAACACTTAAAACCGCCTCAGGAAAAAGCTGATGCGCCTCTTCATAAATCCGTTCAACACCGGGACCGCAAGAAACAAGGGTATCCTCTTGTTCACAAGAAGGACAAACTTTAGGAATTTTTCTCAAATAACCACAGTGATGGCACTGTAAACAATTTTTCTTTCTATGCTCTACAAGCCATGCCGAACAATGAGGACATTTTAATCGTTCGCCACAGGCTCTGCACAATAAAAGCGGTGCATACCCTCGTCTATTTAAAAACAAAAGAGACTGTTCCTTTTTCTGCAAATTTTCTTTTAGCAAAACCTGCAATTCGGGAGAAATAAACCGAATGGGTCCTTTATCTTTTTTACGCATATCAATCAAACGAATATCCGGCAAAAGAGAACCAGCAAAACGCTCTGGTAATTCTATATGTTGATACTTTCCGGCCAAAACATTACAATAAGACTCAACACTTGGCGTTGCAGAAGCAAGTACAATAGGGCAATTTGCAATTTTTGCCCGCACAACAGCCATATCCCGTGCCTGATACAAGACTCCGTCCTCTTGTTTAAACGATGAATCATGTTCCTCGTCCACAATGATTAAATTTAACTTTTGAAAAGGTAAAAATAACGCAGATCTTGCCCCAACAATGACTTTTGCCTCTCCTTTTAAAATAGCATTCCACGTATCTCGTCGTTGCTTAGGTGTAACGCTGGAATGCCACAAAGCCGGTTTAACCCCAAAACGTTTTTCAAACCGCTCAAGCCAAGCAGCCGTCAGCGTAATTTCAGGCAAAAGAACCAATATTTGTCCATCCAAAGATAACGCTTTGGCAACCGCCTCAAAATAAACCTCTGTCTTACCGGATCCTGTAACACCGTCCAGCAGAGAAACCGTAAATCCTTTGATAAAATTTTCAGTCATTATTTGGACTGCATTTTGTTGGGCCACAGAAAAATTAAGCTTAACAAAATCGGGATTAGGTTTTTGAAAAACAAGAGGTTTTTTAGTCGGCTTATCAAATTCCGTTAAAACAGCCATTTTAAGAACAGCCCCTTTAGGAGCCAACGTGTAAGCACTAACCCATTTGACAAATTGTATCGTTTCCACCGGCAATGGCTGATATGGTAAAATCTCTAATATGGTTTTAAGTTTGCTTTTTTCTATATGTGTATTCGGGTCTTTGTCCCAAACAACCCCCATTACCTTTTTTCTACCCAAAGGAGCTAAAACAAAAGTTCCCGGAACCAAAGGAGTTTCACTTAAATAATCATAACAATCAAGTGGCGTCGGAAATAACACAGATATCTGTTGCATTTTTAAAAGAACCTTATATACTTAACATATTAAACGAGAGGATACAAAAAAATATGGAAGAATACAAGCCCCTATCTCAAACAACAACACCAAAATTATTTAAAGTTATTACAGACTGGCAACTTTACTTATTAAATGAACGCAGACTATCCCCTCTAACAGCCGAATCGTATCTGACTGACATAAAAGAATTTTTTCATTTTTTAAATACTTTTTTTGAAAAAGAAACAGACATTCCGGACTTAAAAAAACTCTCCATTAAAGATTTTCGTTCTTTTTTGGTGTGGCGTAGCGATCAAGAGGTAACTCGTTCCAGTATTGCCAGAGGAATGTCAACATTACGCAATTTTTTTAAATACGGAGCCAAAGCAGAATTATTTGAGAATACAGCAGTAATGACAATCCGCACCGGCAGGGGGGCAAAAGTTCTACCCAAACCTCTATCGGTTGATGATGCTTTTTCTTTCTTATCTGCCGTTAAAGATTTAGCCAAAGATACTTTTCAAGAAAAGAGAGATACAGCCTTATACATGTTACTCTATGGATGCGGTTTACGTATTAACGAAGCTCTTTCTTTAAACAAAAACGATATCTCTTTAGATAGAGATGCATTCACACTATTGGGTAAAGGAAACAAAGAAAGAATCGTTCCCATTCTGCCCTCTGTAAAAAAAAGCATCAAGGAATATATTAAAATTCATCCGCTAAATGAACAAACAGCACCCTTATTTGTCGGCACAAGAGGTGAACGTCTAAATGCCGGTGTTGTCCAAAGAAATGTTCGCGGTATCAGAAATTATCTAAATTTACCTCAATCAGTTACCCCTCACGCCCTAAGGCACAGCTTTGCAACACATCTTTTGCAAGGAGGGGGCGATTTAAGAACGGTGCAAGAACTCTTGGGCCATGCCTCATTATCTGCAACACAACGATATACAGAAATTGATAAAACCCGTCTTTTAAATGTATACGATCAAGCTCATCCACGAGCAAATATAAAAAAATAATACCAAAAACATATTTTGATTTGACCTTATTTCTTAAATATGTTAGAATCATAGTATGTAGTAAAAAAATAGGAGGCAATATGAGCAAATCAAATTTAAGCGATTCATTAACACAAGCATCGCTAGATGGCTATAAAGCAGAACAACTAGCTGCAAAAAATACCATGACAGCCATGTGTGGTGTTGCAGCCAATTTAATTTCAACCGAAACAGATCACAAAATTACAAATGTAGCTTTTGCAGGCGGAGAATATCCAATGACATTTGACGCCAATGGACCTTATCAAGTGAATCCGACACGGGGCTACTACAACGAAATATTCAATACAAACGGGGGCAGATAATTTTAAATGACTGAAAATAAAAACGGGGAGTTGTCTGTTGAAAAAGAAGACTCTTATGTCATCTTGCCGACAACGGAAGAAGAATTAATATTTGCCATTTCAGTTAAGGATGAGGACCCTATTGATCCGGTTTTGTTATATGATGGCAGTGAACACGCCCTCTTGTACCGATCAAAAACAGATGTCGTTATTCTGGATTATTTGCCTGAAAATATCAAAGAAAGATTAGATAATATTGATAAGGCTTATATTGTTGAGATTGATTATCGGGTTAAAAAATTAAAGCAAGATTATGATGTAATGGTTGAAATTGTTAAAGAGTATCCCTTTGACATTTCCAATTATGTTTAATTGACAACCGAATCAATTAAAAAATACCAAAAATTAAAAACTAATTTTTGGTATTTTTTATTTTAAAAGTAAAAACATACGGTTAAAAACCGATTTTTACTCAGAAACGCCTTCATCTTTCCTTTGTTGTTTGAAGAGGTTTATTTTCTCCTTGTGATTGAGAAACTTTAGCCAAATAGGAAGCCGCATCCGACTTTTTCAACGCAGCCTCTTTAGTTTTAAGAAGACCCTCTTTTGGAAAACCTAATTGTTCACGCAACTCAGGTGATAACCCATTTACAAAAGAAAAATTATATTCTCTGGGAACTGTTTTTTTCACATCTTGTTTAGAAAACTTTGCACCAGCCTTTACTAAAATTTCAAAAGTTTCAGGATCAGCATTTTCAAGAGCTAATTGTACCGGTGTTTTATTACCAAATAAATTGCTACGAGCATTTACCGCCATACCATTTTCAATCAAAAATTGAACAACCTTTGAATTATTATATTTAACAGCAAAATGTAACGCATCTTGATTATATTGATTATCTACATCAGCCCCCGCTTTTATCATCTCTTTTAAACAGTCCGGATTTGGATTTTGAGCAGCCGCCATTGTAAAAATGGATGTGTGTTTTCCAAACTCATAAGGCCCAAACAAAAAATTTCCCTTTTCCATTTTAGGTATTAAACCGCCCGAATCAACTGTATCATAACTCACCGTTCCAATATAATCATCCTCTGAAAAATAATCACGGTCCCATACCTGACATGAAATATTATAAGCATCATTCATATCAAACATAGCACCTAATTGTTTTGAAACTTCAGGATTACTATGTGCAGCGTATGCCGGCAAATCAAACAAATAGAAACCACTTACTTTTTGATTAATAAAATCAGAACCCAATTCTTCAGCAACATCTTCCGGTGATAAGTTAGTGATTATGTCAAAGCGATCTTTAATAACATTATGCAATATTCTATCAGATTCCTCCATTACGGAATATTCATCACCCCATAGCTCTGGTAATGTGTCGTTGCTATATATCTTCTCTTTTTCTTTAAATAAATCATCACCTTTTAACGATCTACCATCACCATCCTTTGCGTAGTCATCCCAATCTAATTTGTGTCCCTTCAATCGTTTATCAACCATAGAACCTCCATAAAAAAATTAAAATTTTTTAAAACAAATCGTCTTTTTTTCTCTACCATAAAAAAGTGTATGCAGCAAGAAAAATTTAAAAATACCGCTCTTAAATTTTAATCAAAATAAAAGACAATAAAAAACACCGCTTCAAGCTTAATGAAACGGTGTTTTAATATTTGAACAGAAATTATAAAGCTGCTTTTGCTTTTTCTACCAAACCAGCAAATGCTTTTGAATCATTCAAAGCAATATCTGCCAACATTTTGCGGTCTAAAGCAATACCTGCTTTTGCCAATCCATTCATAAAACGGGAATAAACCATACCATTTGCACGAACAGCCGCATTGATACGAACAATCCACAATTGGCGGATTTCTGTCTTTTTCTTACGGCGATCACGGTAGGCGTATTGCAAACCTTTCTCAACTTTTTGTTTAGCAACCGTGTAAACTTTGGAGTTACGACCACGATAACCTTTTGCTAATTTGAGAATTTTGTTATGTTTTGCACGAACTGTCGTGCCACGTTTAACTCTAGCCATTGTAACCTCCCTTATCCAATAAGAAATTTCTTAATGATTTTTGAAGCAGCTTCACTCATAATTGTGCAGCCTCTTGCTTTTCTTTTCATTTTTGAAGATTTACAAAGCAGATTATGACGTTTAAAGGACTGAGTTCCTTTGACTTTACCTTTTCCTGTTAAGGAAAAACGCTTTTTAACAGCGCTTTTAGTTTTTAATTTAGGCATTTTCTTTTCCCTTTACTAATAAGTGTTAATAACACAGCCTGAAGGCAGCCTGTAGCCTTTTTAGCTAAACGGGTATTTTTATACCAAAAAAAAAGAGATTTGTCAAATGTTTTTTTATAAAAAGCAGTTGATTATTTTTTTATTCCGTCTTAAGATGAAAAAAGGGGATTAAAAAATGAAAACTTTAGAAGAACGTGTTATTGATTTAGAAATTATCGCAACCGATCAGGAAAAAATGCTTTCAGACTTGAATGATGAGTGTGTCCGTATGTCAAAAGCCATTGACATACTGCTTAAACAAAACAAAATGCTCATGGAATTTTTAAAAGAAAGCCCTGTAAAACCACTTTCTGAAGAAACAAAACCACCGCATTATTAAGGATATTTTATGAAAAAAAGTGTTTTAAAACTTTCTTGTATCTTTACCCTCTCTGTTCTAGCCATAGGCAGTGCTTTTTTTAGACATATACCGGAACCTGATTTAAAAGAACATAAAATTCTTTTAAGTATGTCCTCTTTTAAAAGACCGATTTTTTTAGTTGGTCAAATTGCCCGCCTTTTAAACCAAACATATAAAAATCATGATATCAGCGTTTCAATCAAAGGAAGCCCCAATGAAGCAGCTTATCGCAACACTTTTTTGCGAGAAATTGAAAATTATGAAAAAACAGGTCGTGTATTTATCAGATTTGATAAAAACCGCGATCAATTTTATAATTTTTTAGACACTGTCAGAAATATAGATATAGAACAATATGACATTATTTGTAAAATTGATGATGATGACTGGTACGCTCCTGATTATGTATATGAAGTTAATAAAGCATTTAATCAAATTCCTGAAGAGGATAGAGAAATCTCTTCAACTTCTTACTCTCACGCCTATATATTAACAGAGGATATTGATCAAACTCATTTAAGAAAAAACAACTCCAATTTAACAGGCCCAACCCTTTGTTTTTCAAAAGAAATTATCAAAATAGCCTTACAGATTGAACAAGATCCTACGATTATTTCCAAATATGTATCCGGGCATTCTTCCGGATCATTTTGGCGAAATGAGGATGCCCTCTTAGACCACTTAGCCAGAGCAAACGGTCCACATATAGAAAGGGACAGTCCTTACACTACCGTTATTTATGGACAGCAGTACCGATCTGTTATGCGAAACAACCAATATGTTCGTTAAAAAAGACAGTTGCAAAAAAAATCTTGACAAAGACATAAAAATAGTGTATTATATGAGTATATCAATAATACAAAGGAGGGTCTTATGGATTTTTTAACAGAAACGAAAGGTAAAATCAACGCTCAAAAAGCTAAAAAAATTAAACCGATAGCAACACTCGCTATTGTAGGTGTTGCCGCTATGTTGTTGCCATCCTGTACATCTACAGGTTCTTGGGATCAATTTGCAACACGTCGCAGTTCCTCTGTTGTCCACACATACAGAACATCAACGGGTGGTCTTGTAACAGAGCGTCAATCAGCGGAATTTAAATTAACCGATGTTACAAAAGCCATCAGAGATACAGGCAGAGCCGCAAAAGACTTTTCTTCTGCACGTAATGCTTGGATAAAAGCAACAAGAAAATACAAGAACTAATAAGGGAGGAAAAAAAAATCGCCGGCATAACCGGCGATTTTTTGTTTAACATTTATCAAACATTCTTAATGACGCACTTTAACCGAAAAAGCAACATCTGTTACTTGAGAACGCTTTCCTTTAAAATCATTTAAATAATTTACAATTTGTTCATCATTATTTAATTCAGCAATAGAAAAAACATTTTCTCCATAAAAGTTACAAATTTCTAAATGTATCCCCGGCTGTCTTAACAAAAAACGCATCACTTCAAACCGATTATTCTCTATAGCACACAATAAAGCCGTATTCCCATATGTATCTTGTGCATTGATGTCACATCCCATTTCCAATAAAAAGCGGATTACTTCAACCGTCCCATGTTCGGCCGCATAAACCAAAATGGGGCGAGCAAGTTTACGCTCTGTTTCTTCGTCCATTTCTACAAAGAAAATTCTTTTAATATCCATAATAGAGGCACAATCTTGCAAATCTATCACATCTCCGGAATCAATGGCACTTTGAATCCTATGAGCCATCAAAACCTGTATTTTATCTCTTTCAATCTCTTCTTCAATCATACCAATCTCCCCATCATCATACCATACTAATATTATTATAAACTCAGTTAGAACAAAAGTCAAACCCTCTTTTGCAACCAATTAAAAAATAAAGATTTTTTTAATCTAGTTTTTTATATTGACAAGACGAATTTTTTTGATTAACGTAGAACAAAAGAGGAATATTTAATAAAAAGGAGGTATTATGCTCACCGAAAAGCAATTTAAATTATTAACTTTTATCAATGAAGCGATTAAAGAAAATGGTATTTGCCCCTCTTTTGAAGAGATGAAAGATTTTTTAAACCTACATTCAAAGTCAGGTATTCACCGCATTATTAACGCTTTAGAACAGCGAAAATTTATTCGCCGTTTACCGAACAGAGCCAGAGCCATTGAAGTATTAGCTCTTCCGGCAGAAAAATATGTTGCCCCTGTCAAAGTGATGGATAAAAAAGAAACCGGAAGTTTTTCACAATCCGTTTACAATGTTGTCAATGACAACTCTATTGAAATTCCGCTATTTGGCAAAATAGCTGCCGGTGTTCCGATTGAAGCCATTAGAAATTCAAACGAGATGGTAACTGTTCCATCACATATGATGGGTACCGGTGAGCACTATGCTTTAAAAATTGAGGGCGATTCTATGAAGAATATCGGCATTATGGATGGAGATACCGTCATTATTAAGCGAGCCGACTATGCTCCGAACGGATCCATTGTCGTCGCTTTGGTAGATGGTTTTGAAGCAACTCTTAAACGGATTCAAATTTCCGGCAGACAAGTCTCTTTAATTCCTGAAAATCCTGATTATGAAACACGTATATTAGATATCGGCCGTGTTGAAGTACAAGGTCTTCTAGTCGGACTGATGCGTTCTTATCATTAGAGATGCACACTGTAAAAGAAAGCCATCAATATAGTTGATGGTTTTCTTTTTACAAAAAAACGAATCCATTACTTAAATAAAAAAAGAATCCATAAAAATAAAAACACTTATTATTTTCAATATGTTATACAAAACCATAGCTCTTAAAAAACGAATCTGATATATTTTTTGTTATTTTTTTTGAATAAAATACCACTTTTAAGCATATTTTTTTTATTTTTTGATTTATTTTTTTGAAGAATTTGTGATTCTTTGGTTACTTCCACATCTACGATATAACTATAAAAAAGCGTTGGCTTTTTGCGGGCATCCAAAGAACGCCTTACAATAGTAAAGGAAATAAGAACCTCCGGAGAAATTTTTAATATTTTAAGGATTTTTTGCTCCAATTGTTGATATTGATATTTATCGTATTCTTCTTCCGTAGAAAAAGGTAAAATTTCTAAATTTAGTTGTTGTATTCGAATCATGTATGAATCCTTTTTGGTTAATCTTTTAATAAAAAATGAATTTGATGTTCGTTTTCGGTTAAGAATTTTATAAAGTGGCTGCATTTTTTCCTGCTAAATAGCCGCTGGTCCATGCCCATTGCAGGTTATATCCTCCGCATCTTCCGTCTACATCTAATATTTCACCGGCAAAATAAAGACCGGGAACCAGTTTGGACTCCATTTGGAGATTAATTTCGTTCATTGTTACACCGCCGGCACAGACTTGGGCATTTTCAAAAGGATTAGTCCCTTCCGGTTCAATTGTCCAAGCTTTCATGGAACATATAACTTGCTGAATTTGGGAGAATGTAAGCTTGTTTAGGGGTGTTTCGGCTGTGATGTTAGCAGATTTTAAAAACATTAAATTTAATTTTTTGTTTAAAAATCCTTGAAAAAATTCTTCTGCAGTTATATTTTTAGAGGAATAATCCCATTTTTTCTTAACAAATGCAATCCATTGTTCTTTGGTATATTCCGGAAGAAAATCAATGATTGCGTGCATTTTCTTCTTTTCATAAGCTCCATAGGAAACATATCGGCTTAACTGGAATACCGGAATACCGGATATCCCGTAATCCGTAAGCTGTAGTTCCCCCGATTCCTGAGCGGTTAATTTGTTGTCTATGTAAAGAGAAATAAAAGCTTCACATCTTACTCCGGCAATGGATTTAAATTCTTTTCCTTTGGCACGAACCTGCCCCCAGAGGATAGCTGCTTTACTTCTTTTTGTATACGGGCCACCTCGTTTTTAAATGACGCAGGCAGCTCTATGGCTATAAACAGGCGCATATGTACACCTCCATGGTCCTTTTGCCTTATTATAGCATACTTTGCTCTTCTTTTCTCTTTTCTTTTTCTTGTCTTTCTCTATTAAAATGATTTAATTCATCAGTAATTCTTCTAGCTTCTTCTATATCATTTGTTAAAAATTTAATTCTTTCAATAATTCTTCGAGCTTTAACTTTAT
>CALCTR010000053.1 GCA_937906925.1 uncultured Alphaproteobacteria bacterium | reverse complement strand
ACCCAAAGGAGCTGATTTACTCTTAGATACCGTATAAAACACGATTTAAACATACAGGCAGTCGGGCATTCAAAAATTACCCTCTGGATAAATAGGCACCGATGCGGTCTTGGCGGGGGGTAAATTCCAGCTCTTTATAGGGTTGATGAGTCTCTTTTTGCATAATGATTTTTAAGAACGCCCAGGTCGGCAAACTTTTTTCCAATGTGGCAAAAAATACCGCTTCTTCGGAGCCTTTATAAATCTTTTTATGCATCAAGGCGGAGAGTTTTGTTTGTGCTTTTTTATCACTGATAAGGTTGCAGACATCCCCGATAGTGGTGCCTTGAGGCAGGGCGTAGAGATAGTCCAACGCCTCCAGCATCAAGCCGTTTGAAATCAAAAAAGAAAGGGCGGTTTGATGGGGGCCGTTTTTGCTAAATCGTGCTTTTTGATGAATGTCAATCGGGGCGTTTTTTTCATTGTTAAACAGCACATAATTTAAAAGTTCCGGCAGGGGAACGGTCTTTTTCATCTCTTGCAAAAAGGATTTAAACTCCTGATTTTTAAAGCCGGTTTTATGCAGAGACTTTTCTTCTGCCAAAAAGGCATCTTTTAAATCTGATTTAATAAGTTCAAGGTTTAAGAGCTGGTCTTTTTGCTCAGATTGCAAGATTTTTTTAACAGGTGGAAAGTTTAAAAACATCTCCGCCCCCGCATAATCGGCTGAGGATACCAACGCACTGAAAAAGGTGTGATTTTTCCCCCGAACAGGCGTTTGATAGAGAGGCAAAATTTTATCCGCATGGGGAACAAATTTGCTAAACACGCGTGTTTTAAAATGCAGACCCAAAATCCATTCAATGCAATAGGCGGTGTATCGCTCTTTGATTTTATGGAGTTTTTTTGCCTTTTGCTCTTCCGGGGTGGGGGTTTTATCTGTCAGCGGGCTTTTATCTTGAGGCTTGGTGGCCTGTTCTTTATTTTTATCTGAAGCGGGGGTTAAAGCCTTTTCATTCATAGCCTCAGCCAACAAAATATCAAAGATGAGTTGCGAATTTTCTGCCTGTGTCATGGGACCCCCTTGATGCTTAACTCCTCCTATGATAGCACATTTTTAGCAAAAGCACAACAAAAGTTTTTTATCAGAAAAAAGGATTTTTTATGATTAACGTACTTATTCCCAGAGTATTTAAAGAATTGCTCACCCAAAAAAAACGCATCAAGCTTTTTTACGGTGGTCGTGCCGGTGGTAAAAGCTATGCCTTTGCTGATTCCTTGTTGCTAAAAGGTCGGCAGGAAAAGCTCTTTATCGTCTGCTTAAGAGAAATTCAAAGCTCCATGACCGATTCGGTTAAAAAACTGTTGCAGGATCGGATTGAAAAATATGGTTTTTCGGACTATAAAGTTTCACAAACAAAGATTGAAAATACGTTGACGGGAACGGTTTTTATCTTTAAAGGACTAAGAGATCAAGACCCGCAGAAAATCAAATCCTTAGAGGGGGCGGATATCGCTTGGGTGGAAGAGGCTCAGACCATCAGCAAAAAAAGCTGGGATATCTTGGAACCGACGATTAGAAAGCCCGGCTCTGAAATCTGGATTAGTATGAATCGTGAGCTTGAAAATGACCCTGTTTTTGTGGCGGTTACATCACATGCGGGGGATAATGCCTTGATTAAAAAGGTAAATTATATGGATAACCCCTTTTGCCCGCAAGAGATGATTGATTTGGCCGAAAAGACAAAGAAAAACAATTTAGATGACTATGCCCACATTTGGCTGGGTGAACCGGTGAGTGAAGCCTCTTCCAAACTGATACCGGCCGCTCTTGTGAAACGGGCCCAACAAAAGCAGGCTTTTACCACGTCATCAGGGCTGATTATCGGCTTGGATGTGGCTCGTTTTGGTGATGATAAGAGCGTTTTTTGCTTTAGACGCGGACGGGTGGTGGAGCGTTTTGAAACATTTGAAAAAAAAGACAGTGTCGCTCTGGCCGATATTGCAACCAGATTTTTAGAGGATTATCAACCGCAAAAACTCTTTATGGATATTGGGGCCAGTGGGGCAGGGGTCTATGATATTTTGATAGATCGCGGATTTTCGGCCAAAATTAAGGGCGTTTTCTTTGGAGCAAAGGCCATTAATCCGGACCGCTATATCAACAAACGGGCTGAAATGTGGGATAACGTGTTGACATACCTGTCGCAGGAACTGCCCGTTTCTCTCCCACCGGATGAGGTATTGTTTGAAGATTTAACGGCCGTTAATAAAAAATATGACCCGCTGGGACGGTTGCAGTTGGAGAGTAAAGAGGATATTAAAAAACGCTTGGGTCGCTCGCCCGATAAAGCAGACGCTCTGGCTCTAACCTTTGCCGAACCGGTTAAATCCATCGGTCAAACCGAATTTTTTGGTGCCGGCTCGGATACAATAGAAAACCTCTTTTCCCCTTATCCCAAATCCCTTACCGGCTGGTAAATAGGGGCTTTGGACTATCAAAAACACCTGTTATGATGAAAAGTCTGTCAGGCAAAAAAGAACCACTCCCATCCGCCGACAACAGCACTTTTCACAAAGAGCAACACTCTCAGATAACCTCGTTGCTCTAAGAACGGGTTTAAATCGCGTTTTAGGCGGATAGCTAGGAGGCAAGTTAGCTCCCGCATGTGTACAAGCTGTACTCAAGGGGGCTAAGTTACCCCTAGATACCGTATAAAACACGATTTAAACATACAGGCGGTGGAGCTTTAAATAAAACTCTGAAAGGAAAAAATCATGCAACAAATAGCTAAAAATACGGTAAAAAAATCGTTTGATTCACTTGAAAAGCCATCACCTATGGTGGAGTTGATTATTGATAAAACGCCTGTGTTAGGGGTATGGGCGTATCATCTTTTGGGGTTAAAGATAGATCCGCAACAGGTGTTTTTTTCATGGGGGATTGTGTATCAAGGGCGGTTAATCGGCGTGATTGTTTGGACGGATTTAAGGCCGGCACATGATGTGTGGTGGACGATTGTAACGTGGGATAAACACTGGTGCACGAAGGGGATTTTACGCCACATTTTTATGATTGCAAAGCATCAGTTTCATTTAGAGCGTATTAACGCGTTGGTTAAAACCGTAAACACAAAAGCCATTAAACTCTTAACGCGGTTAGGTTTTCAAAAAGAGGGGCATCTCAAGCGTTTTTATGACGATAAAAGTGATGCCTTTTTGTTTGCTAAGTATTTGTTTTAGCGATTGTTTTGTCTTTAAGTGGTAACGCATGACTGAAAGGAGAAAAAAATGTCCAGCTCACTTAAAAAAATTTCATCATCTCTGTACGGCAGTGGTGATTCTATAGCTTCTTCATTGTTTCCGCAACAAGGAACGGGAGCTTTTAAAAATCTGTTAAGTTATTACAACGCCTACGATACAACAAATGCGGATAAAACGCTGGATAATTTAGAGGCTGAGGCCTTGGGGCTATCCGGTGATTTAACCAGCTATATCGCAGGGGTTGACGGCTCTGATACGGCTAGAAATGAAACGCAAAATGCCGTTTATCAGTCGTATTTGGATTTATTAACCCCAAGGCATGAAGAGGAAATTTCTGATTTAAACACCCGCTTGCTTAATCAAGGCCTGACCATCGGGTCTGAAGCGTATCAACGGGCGATGAATGATTTGGTGCAAGAACAAAATCAAGCTTTAAATCAGGCCGCGTATCAGGCTGTTTCGGCCGGAAACGAGGTGTTTAACGACAGTTTTGATAATGCCTATCAAAATGCCCAGTTGGCCAATCAAGTTCGGGCGGCCGAACTGAGCGAAATTTACCGCTTGCTCGGTGAAACCATGACCGAAGAAGAATTAAAAGAAAAAATCTTTAATCTTGAAAGCGGTATGGATAAAACAAATTATCAAAATGAAGCCAGCAATTATCAGGGGATTAAAAATCTGCTCTGGTCAGCCAGTGGCTTTTTTTAGATTAACAATGAAGCGTTTTTTCTAAAGGATAA
This sequence comes from uncultured Alphaproteobacteria bacterium, assembly GCA_937906925.1. Lineage (GTDB taxonomy): Bacteria > Pseudomonadota > Alphaproteobacteria > CAAHEQ01 > UBA3637 > RGIG4140. Next base: position 621 of record CALCTR010000053.1, on the reverse strand, counting down.
AACGCTTTTTCTCTTTTTTTTAGGACTGATCATGACCAAAAATACGGCAAAAACAGATATAAATTTAGAGCTTGATAAAACAGCTGAGCGCTTGGGTTTGGGGCTTGCTTTTATTAAAAAGAATCCTGAAACTTTGTCGGATAACCTTTTTAAGCCAACAAAAAAGGCGTTTTCTTTGCCAAAAGATAAGGCCTCATCAGAGCGGAGCTACTCTAAACAAGAGAGCTTTTTAAAACTGGTGGAGATTCAGCAAATGGCCCTTGAAACACTGCCGAAACCGGATTTTACCGCTGCCTTAAGATCCGAAGAACTTAAAGGTAAACTTTTTGGCTTGTATCAGGATAAAACCACTGCCTCTTCTTTAAAAGAAGAAACCTTTACCCTCACACCTACCGCCTTGGTAACCTTTGTGGATAAATAAAGGGATAAGCCAAAGAATACCGTTATCCTAAAAAGAGCCAGTCATACTGAAAAAAAATAAACCGTCAGACTGAGGACACTTTCCACCTACCGGTAACCTAGATGTTCTAAGAACCGCACCAAACACCGGTAACCCCGATGCCCTAAGAACGGGTTTAAATCGCGTTTTAGGCGGATAGCTAGGCGGTAAGTTAGCTCCCG
>CALCTR010000052.1 GCA_937906925.1 uncultured Alphaproteobacteria bacterium | reverse complement strand
AAGAGGCATTTTTCCAACCAAAGCGGATAAGTTCCCCTCTCCGCCAACTAAAAACGGGCATTATACCCGACATTTTGAAGCATTATATTCTTTTTATTTTCAAAAAGCAAGTAAAAAAAATTAAATTTTAAACATTTATAAAAAAAGACATCCTTTTACTGAACAAAAAAACGGGTTAGAACCTTCCCTTTTGCTTAGAAAAAGCCGTTCTTTTGTTTGAGTTATGCGGTTGTACCGGTCGCATCATTGGACCATTTGTCATACGGCTCTCCACCACTTCTAACGATGGTAAGAGTTTAAAATAATATGAAGCACTCAATAAATCAGCATTTTGAGCCAACAATTTTTTTAATTTTGGATTATCCAAAAAACAATCAAAATCATCCCCTTTAACATTCGGAAGCAAAATTTCTTCAACCAAAGGAAGACTGCAAAAACAATCTTGTGTCAATTTTTCCAACTGATTTAACTCTATCTTTTTAAATCCACACTCCCTAAAGCTCCGATATCCCACCTCTTTTAACGAGTCAAACTCTGCCACAGATAAAAATGGATTATCTTGCAAGCAGTGATCAGCCATTACCATTAAATTTCGGCTGGAAAAAACACGCAAATTCGGACAATTTACAATACTGTGATCCGGCAAGAAAGTGATATTATCCAAATAAATCTCTTCAATTTTCTCGTGATCAAAAAATATACTATCTGAGGGGCCGTAAAGTTCTTTTACGTTTAAGACATTATCCTCATCTGTGATTTTATATCCTTTTGTCTTTAAATTTAAATAAGTTAACGCATTTTCCCTAACCTTTAGAATCAACTGATTATCTGCATATACAAACGTTTGCCCATCCTGTCGGATAGCGGTTACTTTTTTATCTTGTATCTCGTTTTGAATCAAATCACAAAGTGCCGTATTAACATAATGTTCTTTATCCTTAGCGTGTGGTACCAAAATTTTATTTTCTTTAAAATCAAGAATAAAATTATCCACAACCATCTGATAATCTTTATTGATAAAATAAGGGACACTATCTTTGATATAATAGGAATCGCCATAATATACATTATAACGTTCTCCATGATATTTATATATATTCTGATTACAGACAATAAAAGGTGAGTCTATACATTGAAAATCAACATCAAAATAATCCTTTAACGCCAAAGACAACCCCTTGATAATATTATCCGGATTAGAGTTAAACGTGTTATCACAACCATCCACCGTATGATTATAGCGATTGGTGATTTTGATAAATCCGCCCTCTTTTAAAATTTGAATAGAAATAACGGACGTACCGTATTCATCTTCCCGCTCTTCTTTACCTAAAAAATCTTCTCTTTTAAGCTTATCGGCCCCCTCTTTTATCGCATGAATAACATGATACTTTTGATAGCGGGTTTCATCTTCAAACGTGCAGAGTTCTTCCCCTCCGGCAAAATATGGCCGAATAGCATTTTGCTTTTCTAAACTATCTACATAAAACGCATTATATCCGGCTTTTTTTAACAATTCAAACGGATCTTGTACCGTTCTACTTTCTTTTGGTTGTTGTACGTTTTTATCTGCAAGTTGGTTTAAGTAACCTAAAACAGGAAAAGGATTCCGCCCCGCATACCGCACAATTTGGGGCAAATTTTCAATATCAAAAATGGAACTATTATAATTACGGATTGCTTTGGCAAATGCCTCACCGTTTTGTCTTTTTATAATGTCATACATTGATTTTTTCATACTGCTCTTTACCCTCAAAAAAACTTCTATCAAGTTTTATTTTATAAAAATCATCGCTAAAAGTCAATTATTTTTGTCATTTACCATAAAAACACTTGCATCAAAAAGAGAAAAAAGATACTCTTTTTTTATGCAAATACAATCCAAAAAAATTGATTTATTTTTTTTAAGTGCTATTTTTATCGGGGGATATGCCTCTTTAGCCTTAGAATTGATTATTTTAAGAAACTTAAGCACCTTTGTCGGCAACACCAGCGTTACGGCCTCAGTGATTATCTCCACCGTATTGTTGTTTATGGCGTTAGGCTACTATCAGGGGTCAACCCTTAGCCTAAAGCATAAAGGCATCCGCCAAAGAGTGGCCTCTGATTTTTTAAAAACAGGGGTGCTATCCTTTTTTGCCGCAACGTTTCTAGTCAACAGTTTTATTTTTTCATTTTTTTATGCTTTTGGTATCAGCTCCAACATTTTACAAGCGTTTTTATTCACGTTTTTAATGCTCTCCTGCCCCTCATATTTATTCGGCAAAATAACGGCTCTTATCAGTCGCTATTTTCACCGGACAAAGCCTTATTACACCGGCCGGATTTTAGCCACTGACACTTTAGGCTCTGTTTTAGGCTCTTTACTGACAACGCTTGTGTTAATGCCTCTTATCGGCGTTAATCATACGGTTACGATTTTAATTTTTATTTTATTTTTCTTTGCTTTGTTGTTTCAAAAGAAAAAAAGGATTTTAACCCCGCTGATTATTTTGCTTCTCAGCTTATTTTATAACGGCGATTCTTTTTTAAAGTCTATGTTTTCAATCGTTAAAAACAATGCCATTTCCACCATTGTTACCGCACCTGGTGATGAGGGAAAATCACTTATCTTGCAAATTAACGGTTCACAAAGTGCTAAATTAAGCAAAGACAATGCTCTTTTGTTTCCCTACATTCAAACAATTGAAGAAAATTTTATTGAAACCATGCCCAAAGATACACAAAAGGATGTGCTTATCTTAGGAGCTGGCGGGTTTGTCCTTGGTAAATCAGATACCTATCACAATTATACCTATATTGATATTGAAAAAAGCCTTCTAGATATTGCCGAATCCTTTTTTAAAGAAAAACTCTCTGCCAATAAAAAATTTATCGTGCAAGACGCCAACTTATTTTTAAAACAAACACAACAAAAATACGACCTTGTTGTGTTGGATATTTATGGCTCTAAAGGGATGGTGTTAATGGATTTTGTTACCAAAGAGTTTTTTACAACACTCAAAAAAACGCTCAAACCTAACGCTGTTTTGGTCATAAACATTATTCAAAATCCGGCTAAAAAAGATGCTTTTTCACAAAAAATAGAAAATACATTGTCTGTTGTTTTTCAATCAAACCTCACAAAAATCATACCAGATAAATTTAATCCGTGGAATAATGCTTATTATAACACGCTTTATACCGTTATAAACAACCCTTTAAATTCAGATATTTATACAGACAACAAAAACGATGTTATTTTAGATACGGTGCGTTAAGAGGCACGCTCGTTTGTTTTTTTAGAACCAAGAACGCGTTTCAAGCAATCTACTTTCTTAAAACATTGCCCATTATTGCAAACAATTTTTTCAAGAAACGGCATATTATTAACCGCAAAATACGGCTCATTCGGGCAAACCGTATCTTTTAAAAATTTAAGACGCACATAAGGGGAAATCAACCTTTTTAAATTCGGGTTATCCCTAAAGGAATGCGAGCCATCTTCTTTAGCTGATACCAATAAAATATCCTCAACAAAGGGTAACTCACAAAAACAGCCCTCTCCGAAATATTCTAACTTTTCATATTCTAATGCTTTAAATCCGCAACAACGAAAACAATTTTCACCCATAGAAATAATTGACTTTAACAATGCCACCTCTTGGCGAGGATTACGCACAAAGCAATCATTTTCCATTTTTATCAAGGCGTTCATAGAAACCTTTTTTAAATTCGGGCAATCATTAAAACTGTAACAACTTAATTTCGTTATCGTATCAAGATATACTTCTTCTATCGTATCATGATGCGTGAAGATAGGATTATTTATCTCCAAACAAGGGCCTAAATCCTTTAAATTCAGATAAATCATTTGTGCATCACGCACCTTTAAAATCAACCGATTATTTGCATAAACAAGTGTTTGATTGCCTGATTTTTTTCTTGTTAATCTTTTGCCTTGTATCTCTTTTTGAATCAAGTCTAACACCACATCATCCGGAAAAAATGCCGGTGAAAGATTATAGTTTGTGATTATCTTATTTTCTTTAAAATCAAGGATAAAACTATCCACAATCATCTGATAATCCGGATTGATAAAATAAGGCCTTGCGTCTTTGATAAAATAACCGTTTCCGAAATAGATGTTATCGCGTTCGGCATGATACTTATATATCCTGTCGTTACAGAGGATAAAATCTTTTTCAAATTCAGGCAAATCAGATTGAAACGTTATACCAAAATAATCTTGTAATGCTGTTGATAACCCTCTGATAATCGCATCCGGATTAGAGTTAAACGTGTTATCAGATCCTGCAACCGTATGATTATAACGATTGGTGATTTTAATAAATCCGCCCTCTTTTAAAATTTGAATAGAAATTACTGATGTACCGTATTCATCTTCCCGCTTTTCTTTGCCCAAAAAATCCTCCCGATTTAAAGTATCCGCCCCCTCTTTTATCGCATGAATAATGTGATACTTTTGATAGCGTGCTTCATCCCTAAAGGTACACAACACTTCCCCTTTGGCAAAGTATGGCAAAATGGAATTTTGTTTTTCTAAACTATCGGCATAAAAGGCATTATATCCGGCCCTTTTGAGCAAAACAAAAGGGTCTAATGTGTCAGCTACATAACATTTTTGCTCCTCATTTTTAAGATATTCCAAATAAGTTAAAAGGGGTAACAAATTTCTACCCGCATACTGCACAATTTGGGGCAAATTTTCAATTTCAAAAAGGCCGTTATCAAACCGGCGAATAGCTTTGGCAAAAGCCTCACCGTTTTGGCGTTTAATAATATCATATACTGACTTAGCCCCGCTCATTTTCACCTCTTTTGACAAAAACAAACTTATTGGAAAAATAACTTCGTTTTAAATGTTGTGGCGTTTGACGAATATAAACACCCATTGCACAATCAAACCGCTCCAATGCCGGCAAAAAGTTAAAATCCGGAACTATATACAGGTTGGGGGCATAAACATATCTTAACGAAGAGTCATTGCATAAGGAGGTACACCCCGGCATTTTAACCAATTCCGGCAACAACAATTCTGTTAAACATGGACAAGAACTGATACAATTACACCCTAAGTATTTCAGGTTAAAAAATTCGGCCTTTTCAAGCTTATTGCATCTTAAAAGATTCCCATCCTCAATTAAATGAACACCCTCTCCCGTTACCTCTCTCAAATCTGATAAATCCATTAAAACAGAGGGTTCTATAACCTTTATCCCCGCCGGCAAATAAAGCCCCACAAATTTATCATCTTTAAAGTATAAAAACGGCTTGTTGTCTGCATGCACAATGACCGCATTTGAAAGTTCCGTTACCGTCATATGCGTGATGACGTGCATATTTCGTTTTAAAAAATCATAAATCTGATATGGCATTTTGCCCCTTGAAATCAGCTTTTTATTAACAACATCTATCCCCGTCCCCGCCATAAAGTGTAACCCTTGCCGTTTAAGTAGGGGGGCTTCTATAAAGGCACCGGTATTTTCAAAACAGTTTTTCCCTAATAACTCACATCTCGGCAATAACACATAGTGCAAACAAGGCGTATGCGACAAAGAATTTTTACCCAAAGACAAAACCGAATAACCGTATAATGATTCTATATATTTATGTTGCGATAAAAAATTGCTGAGTGTTGCTGTTTTTCTTAAATAAAGGGTAGCCAAATGCCCATCTTTAATCTCTAAAACTTCCTTTTTATCTATATAAAAAACGTATCTGTTCAACCGTTTTAAAATCTGCCAGACGTCCCCCCTACTCTCTGTGAGCAACACGTCATAAAGCGGGGAGGTACTTCTTGCCGGATTTAGAATCCTTTTTTCTTTTAAATCAATGATAAATTCATCTATCATCATTTGTGAATTTTTGTCAATCGGAAAAACTTTACCGTCTTTAAAATAAAAATCACGCCCAATATAACAGTTGTTTATCTCCGTATCATAATGAATAATTACACCACTTTGATAAAGATATCCGTTCGGAAGCGGTGCATTTTTAACCGTAAAATCAACGTTAAAATAGCTTTTTAAAGCTTGTGAAAGACCCGGTATAATATTATCCGGATTGGAGTTAAACGTGTTATCACAACCATCCACCGTATGATTATAGCGATTGGTGATTTTAATAAATCCGCCCGTCTTAAGTATCTGAATGGAAATAACGCTTCTACCATAAATATCTTCTCGTTTTTCCTTATTGTCATACTCCGATCTGACAAGATTTTCAGCCCCCTCTTTAACGCAATGAACAATATAATAATTTTTGTATCTGGAAGCATCCTTAAACGTGCAGAGTTCTTCCCTTTTGGTAAAATATGGCAAAATGGAATTTTGCTTTTCTAACGTATCGGCATAAAACGCATTATATCCGGCTCTTTTAAGCAAAACAAAGGGGTCTTTGGTATCAGCTTTCAGGCTTTTTTCTTCTGTCATTAAACTATTTAACACCCGCATCAACGGTGCCGGATTTCGCCCGGCGTATCTTAAAATCTGTGGCAGATTTTCTACATCAAAAATCCGTGGGTCTAAATCTCTGATAGCCCGAGCAAACACCTCACCATTTTGACGCTTGATAATGTCATACATTGATTTTTCTTTTGCCATGTGTTACCTTTTTGCCGAATTTATTTTTGTTGCAAACTTTTACACAAAAAATACATTACCTTAAAAATTTTAAACAAGAAAAAAACATTTTTATACCTCTTTTTTATTCAGCCAGTTGCCTATCAAGAAACGCTCTTTTTCTTTTATAATCAATTAAGTAGTCATTATTTCTTGAAACCAACATTGGCGGTCGCCACCTTGTCAGGGGAAGAATTAAAAACGGCTCTTTTTTTCCATCCAAAACAAGATTCGGTGCAAAAAGCATTGCTTTCGGTTTGGTCTTAACAAAGCAATTTTTCCCTATTTTACGAAGGCTTGGCAAATAAAGACCGTCCCCTTCAAACTCATAAAAAGCACCATCTTCAATTTCTTCTAAATTCGGAGCGTAAAGTTCTTTTATCCCATATTTAAAGCAACCTTTTTTAACCCTTCTTATCTTTGCCAAACTTAAATAAGTCAATCTGCTATTTCTATCTGAAAACTGATCCGAAAATAGATTTTCAAGATTAGGTAAAGACAACCGCTCCAGCGTATCAAGCAAAGGCCAATGCCCAATATTTAAATATCTTATTTTTTCTAAGTGAAGGGCAACAATTTCACCATCTCTAAAGACAACCGTTTGCTTGTTATTTTGAGAGAGAATAATTTCATTTCCTTTATATGTTACTTCCATTTTTTTGTTCTCAAATTCATTATTCAATAAATAAAGCAGATATCTACTAGAACCCGTTATAAAATGCCCATAGCCCTCTTTTGTTGTGTTAATTAAATAAGAACCAATTTGAATAATCCCTTTTTCAAATAATTTATTTGCATTGATTTTTACATCTTTTGGTAACTTCTCCAAACTATTAAAAACTTCGGAACAAGAATTAATTGTTATCTCTTTTAAATACCGACAATCATTTAAACAGTATTCCAATTTTTTGACGTTCGGTGCTTCAAATTTCTCAAGAAACGCATTGTAGACAACCCCATTCGGAGGCATAAATTCATCCATATAACGCATTGAAATAATACGATTATTCCTTATCTTTAAAACCTCTTCCCCATCTGCAAAGAGTATTTTTTCGCCTTTACCAAATGATTTAACATTTAGCTTTTTCCCGTTTAACATTCTCTTTAAAACACAATAAAGGCCATCTTCACTTTCACAAATATTGATTACTTTTTTATTTTTTAAATCAACCAAAAATTTATCAATAAACAACTCTGAATCTAGGTTAATTTTATAAAAAACACCATTTTTCACATAACCTTTAGAGGCTAAAAAAATATCATTTTCTTCAGTGTAGTATTCAATAATTTTACAACTGTTTTCATCAGTGGCAATTAAATATCCGTCCGGCATATCAATATCCGGAAAACTAAACTTAATATTAAAGTACTTTTGAAAAGCTTGCGTCAATCCCCCAATAATATTATCCAAATTAGAGTTAAACGTGTTATCACAACATTCTACAGTGTGATTATAGCGATTGGTTATTTTAATAAATCCGCTCTCTTTTAAAATTTGAATACTAATCACTGAGACCCCGTATTCATCTTCTCGCTTTTCTTTACCTAAAAAATCTTTCCGTTTTAATTTGTCTGCCCCTTTTTTGATACAGTGAATAATGTGATACTTTTGATAACGTGTTTCATCCATAAAAGTACAAAGATTTTCTTTTTCGGTAAAATATTTTTGAATGGAATTTTGTTTTTCCAAAGTATCAGCATAAAACGCATCATACCCTGCCTCTTGTAACAGTTCAAAAGGTGATTTTTGCGTATTGATGTTTTTTGTTTCTCTTTTAATAAAAAAACATCTTAAAAACGGCAAAAGACTTATGGGATTATAGCCGGCATACTTTAAAATTTCAGCCAACCGTTCAATCTCAAAAATTCCACTGTCAAAATCTCTGATTGCTTTGGCAAAGCATTCTCCATTTTGGCGTTTAATAATGTCATACATTGATTTTTCTTTTGCCATTTTATTCTCTTTCCAATCTTTGGACATTATTTTGCATCATTAAAAGCAATTTTTCTTTACTAACCAAACTTCTTTTTTCAGAAAGATGAGGTGCTTCAAACACACGCAAAAAAGACATTTCTAAAACAGCTTTTGACTCTATAGTTTGCAAACTGTTAGCATAAATTTCTTCAACCAAAGGACACTTCTTTAGCATCATCCGAGACAAATTCATCAACTTATTAAGCCCCACTCTTTTTAAATTCGGATTATCTGTAATCAAGTTTTGCCCTTCAATATACTGCAATTCATTGAGCAAAATTTCTTCTACAGCGTTTAATTTTGAAAAAGAATATTCCGCCGCACATTTTAAAGAGGAAAAACAGACCCTGATTAAAAAAGGATTTTCACGACAAAATCCGTAACCGCTCCGAATCAGTTTAGGGGCATAAATCTCCTCATATCCGCTCATAGAAAGACAAGAGTTATCCTTAACTTCTTTTAACTCTGGCAGATTAAAGTGTTTTAAATTTTTATTACCCGTCCCGCATCTATTGCCCATAAACTCTAAAACAGGGGCATAAACATATTCTAACTGATCACAATTAGAAATATTATTATCCCCGACGCTTCTTGTTTTATAAAGATAAACCTTTTTTAAATTGGGGCAATTATTGATATTGTTATGGGCAAAATAGACAACCTCAGGAGCATGTAAAATTTCTAAATCCGGCAACCCTTTAATAAGGCCTTCTTTGACATCGCGGGTCAAAATTGTCAATTCAACCAATTTACCATTTCTAAATTTAAAGCAAGGCTGATTGTTATTATAGGCTGTAAACTCCGTCTCATTTTGGCTATATGTTACCGTACCAAAAGCCAACGCACTTTCCATCAGGAAAAGAAACTCCCCCGTATAGATACCTCTTGTTAAAAATTCTTTTTCATTTAAATCAAAGGCAATCGTGTTAAAAAAGCAAATACCTCTTTCTGAAAGCGAAGGGGCTATAACCGCACAATCGGTATTATCAAAGGCAGAAGAGTGAAAATCTCTTAACTTTTTAAAATAAATCTTTTTTAAATTTTGGCAAGAGGCAACACACATCGGTAATAATAAGGTTACCGAAAGGGCGTTAATCTCCTCTATTGTCGGATGCTGATAAAAGGCATTTTCCGGCAGTGTTTCAACTTTTCTAAGCGTTATTGTTTTTAATGCCCTGTCTTTAAGGGTTAAAATCTCGCCTTTTGCAGAACTTAAAACCACAACTCCATCTTTTTTTTGAACTTGTAAGGTTTCTCCCTCTATTTCAAGAGATAACACTTGAATAAGCGGATTATTCACCTCAGCCGGATTTAGAATCTTTTTTTCTTTTAAATCTAAAATAAACTCATCAATTTGCAGTTGCGAATTTTTATCAATCGGAAAAATGACACCATCACGACAATAAAAACCGTCGCCAAAATAGGTGTTATTCACCTCTTTGTCGTATTTTAATATCTGGTCGTCAACCAAAATATAACCGCTTGGAATAAAAACCTTTTTTTTAGCAAAAAAATCAACCTTAAAATGGCCTTTAAGTGCCCCTGTTAATCCTTCAATAATTCTATCCGGATTTGAATAAAACGTGTTATCACTGGATTTAACCGTATGATTATATCTGTTTTTAATAGAGATAAACCCTCCTGTTTTTAAAATCTGGATGGAAATAACGGACGTGCCGTATTCATCTTCTCGCTCTTCTTTGCCCAAAAAATCTTCTCTTTTAAGCTTATCCGCCCCCTTTTTGATACAATGAATAATATGATATCTTTTATATCTATCGGCATCTTTAAAGGTACAAAGCAATTCATCGGGCTGATAGTACTCGGTAATAGAATTTTGTTTTTCTAAAGTATCAGCATAAAAAGAAAATGGTACAGGATCTCCATGTCTCCAATAATCACAAGGATCATATACAGGTTCTTCATTAAGTTCACTTACATTTTCATATATTTTATTACCAAGAATAAAATATGTTTTTAAATTTCCTTTTTGTAAATGAATTTAAAGATTTGTATTCTTTTTCTTTGTCAACTAGATATTGTTGCATTTCAAGTCCTTTTGCATCAACTTCTTTAGTTGCTCTTTTCGCGAATTCATAGTTATCAATAACCTTAGCATAATCGATATAACCAACGCCTCCGGCATTAGCAATACCTGTCATTGAAACAAGGGCTAAAATAATAAGTCCTAATTTGAATCTTTTCATGAAAAACCTCCTTACTGCGCCCTATCAACTCCTCTGTGCTTTCCCCATCTCCGCAGCGCGCCAACCCAACATCTGTTGCCCAGGCTTCAAACTCCTTAGGATACTGCTTTTTTATATCATCTATTAACATCCCCTGCCAACACCCTGCGTATATCTCCATCAACCCTTCCTCTAAATGAATCGGCAAATTCAATGTC
>CALCTR010000051.1 GCA_937906925.1 uncultured Alphaproteobacteria bacterium | reverse complement strand
CTATAGCACCCACCCTATCCGCCATTAAAAAGCTCTCATTTTGAGAGCTTTTTTTTATAAGGATAAAGTGCGGATGAGAAACCACGTTTGTGGGTTCGGTGAGCCTAGCGAACGACGCCGTAGACGGTCCGAATTTAATGAGGACGAGGGAAAAGCTATAGCACCCACCCTATCCGCCATTAAAAAGCTCTCATTTTGAGAGCTTTTTTTATAAGGATAAGGTGCGGATGAGAAACCACGTTTGTGGGTTCGGTGAGCCTAGCGAACGACGCCATAGGCGGTCCGAATTTAATGAGGACGAGGGAAAAGCTAGAGCACCACTCTATCCACAGTTAAGAATGGATATTACTTTTATTTTTATATAGTTTAAAAATCTTTTCACTGATTCTTTTTTCTGAAATACAATTATGAGCCGTTCTACCAATAATTGAAAAAAGAGCAAGTAATGCAAAACTACATAGTATGTTATAGCCGAAAACAACTGACTTATCCAGATCTTCTTTTGACTTACGTTTTAATAGATCAATATGCTGTTTAATATACGGGTTATCACTTTGAGAAACTTTATTTTTCTTGATGCTTAATTCCAGTTTTTTTGCCTCTGATATACTTTTGTTACTCTCTGTTTCATAAGATAAACTTACAACACTACTTGACGCTGCCAATAGCACTGATAAAAACATCAAACTATATAAACAAGAAGAAACTTTTTGGCGTTTTTTAATAAGAGGTTCTATAAATTTTTCATTATTATCAGAACCAATTAAATTTATTATACCGGTACGATCATTTATGCCCTTAAATCTTTTTTTCTCAAGCAAATCTATCACAATAATATCCTTTTTCTTTATTCTGTTCTGCCACCACGAGAAGTGTCTTGTGTTGACAATTTCTTTTGGTCTGTAATTTTTTGTACTTGCAAAGCAGCAGGTTGTAATAATTTTTTACTTTCTTCTATAGCTTTTCCTACAAAGTGTACATGTTCATCTATACCCGGAACATATACATCATCTTCTCCTTGTATATTTTCATCTAAGTAAGGCTGAATGTTATCCAAAAACGTTTTGTCAACCTTAATTTCAGAGATATATCCTTCTGCTATATCTTCAATTTTGATAACAACAGGCGGAAATTTAATATCCAAATCCACATCACTAATCGGCATAACACTTTTATTTTCAATAGCTTTTCTAATATATCCGCTTACATTTATATCGTATTTTTCTTTTTCAAAAACAAACTGTTGAATGGCTGCTTTCATTTTGTCAGAATGGGCCAATTCAATAGGCGTATAACGTGATTTATTTGCCTTTGTTGCATCAGCACCATTATTTAACAAAGCAACAACTAAATGCTCCAAACCTTTCTTTTGCACGGCAACATGCAATAAAGTATCCCCATTTTCATCAACTTTATTAATATGAAAATCCCTATTTTTAAGCTCCACAATCAACGAATAGATAAGGGGATCATTAGGGAGCAATTCACTGTCTTTTAAAATACCAATATATTCTAATTCAGTTCCTTTTTCTTTTTGAAGAACTGTTTCTAAATCTCTATCAAACTCTTCTTCGGTATAAGGAGGTAAATCTTTTGTTTCATTAAGTTGACGTTTAAAAATAGCGGCTACAATATTTTCTATTTTTTTTATAAATTGAGATAAAAAGTTTGTTTTATCTTTTCCAATATTATTTTTACTCATAACAGCATCCTTTCTTTATTAAAATATACCTTTTTTATAGCATATCTTATAATATTTGTCAAATGTTATATAAAAAAACAAATAAAATAGAATAAAATACGTACAAGTTCGTTTTAATAACAATTTCATCTAATTAAAAACATCACCTTTTGTTTTTTTGACAACTTTTTACAAAAATAAAAAATAATACTTTACTAAACATTAAAATTATGCTATAATAGGTTGTTGTTTTTTTATTTAGAGGAGACTTTTAAATGTCCAATCAGTCCACCTACAAGGCTGAAAATTATACCATTTTGTCTGATGAAGAAATAGCTTTAATCTATAAAAACGCCTTTTTAGGATTTAAATCCGAAGTAGAAGCTTTTTTTAATGAAAATAAAGATAGTTATCCACCGCTATTAAATGCAGATGTTATTTTGCATGAGATGCTTAAAGTCAAAATTTATTGCTCGCAATTTAATATCCCTTCAAAAAAACATTTAATAAATGTTATGAGAGCGACTTCTCTAAACGAAATAAAAAAAGAAATAGAAAAAATAACAAATTATGCTAAGGAAATCAGAGAAGGTTTTTTAAATCTGGAAAATATCGGCAAAGCTCAACGAGCTTTATACGGCATCACATTTCCCGCTATATTTGAAAGAACGGGTCGTGTTTATCTAAAAACAAGTCCTATTTTTTCTGAAACGGATCTTTTACAAGATATTGTCAACTATCTAAATCACCCATTATTAAAGCATGAAAAATTTTCATTTTCCGTTAGCCAAGATGATGATACAAAAAGGTTTTGGTTACACCAAAAACAACCTATAAAACCTGTTAAAAAATTGTTAGACTTAGAAACAGAATGCAAAAGATTATTAGAAATTTTAAAAAATGACGAACTATATCTATCTGATTTTTTAAGATTTATAACCAAAATACCCAACAATGAAAAATTAGGCATTTATTTTAACAGATTTAAAAAGAACAGACTGTTTCCGCCTTTTAGGTTAGATACCGTTATTTTAAGACATCTAATAGCTTATAACGTTAAAAATAAAGAATCGCTTTTAGCTTCTATAGAACTCATTGCAACAAGATTAAACACCTTTAGAACCAGTTTGCATGAAATGCTTATCAAACCTATCCAAAAAAATGAAACTAATAATGGGATTGATATGATTATTCTATCCACCAATCCAGGTGACATATCAGGCATGTCTCTTTTTGCCGATTGGGAAAGTTGTATGTCTTCATCCGGCGTTTATCATCAAGATGTTATTATGCAAATTACAGCCGGCTCTATTATCGCTTATGGTGTTAACAGTAAACAACCGGATAAAAAATTGGCAAGAGCCTTATTAAAACCCTATGAAACTCCAAAAACAATTAAGCAAAGAGAAGCTTACGCACAAGAAATAGATTTTGATTTTGTTATGCCGGATATAGAGGTTAATTCTCTTCTTTTAAGTGATTATAAAGACATGTACACAGAGCGAGATGAAGTTATCAGATCTGATACTTTACATCTGGATGAACAAGACCTTGTTTTAGATCCCGAAAATGTAGAAAGAATCTACAAAATTGATAAAGTTTACGGTTTACAAAATCCACAATTTTTGCATATTTTGGAAGAGTTTGCCCAAAATCACATCAGTAAAAAAAATCTACACGGTAGAGTTGTTATCGCACAACCTATGTATTTAGACAGATTAGCCATCAGTTATCAATTATATGACAAATACGACAAAGATAATCTCGTTAAATTTTTAACATTAAATAATCATAAATATACTTTTGATGATAATAACGTCATACATACCGAATATGTTAATATTTCAGAACACCCAGAAGTTCATCTTAGACCGTTATCAACCAACTACTTGATTATAAACGGTTCTCATTTAGATAAAGTCCATCATGATATATCTGCTAAAAGATTATACATTCATAATCCGGAAACATACAGCGGAAAAACTTTTCCCGCCACACTTGCAGTTGCAGGTAAAATTGTTTTTTGCAAAAACAAAAAATCCTACGATATGCCATTTCAAATAAAAACTCGGACACTGTGTGCCGAAGGATCGCGTTTAATAAGCGTTGCGCCCGATTTAGCTGTTTCTTTTTTAAACATATCACAAACATGGGTCAGCACCATCCCCTCTTTAAATTTAAGCGGATTAGATGCCTCCAGATGCTTTAAATTAAAATCACTGCATCCTGATATTATTGTTAAAAACAAATTAGATATCAGTTACAGTGGTATTGAATATTTACCGGCTCTTCAAACACGTTATATCATTGCAAATGGAGCCAAAAACTTAAAAAAAATTGATAAAAACATCAAATTTTCTTATCTAAAAGCAGGTGGATCCGGATTGGAAAGTATGCCTGAAAATTTAAGTGCCGAATTATTTATCGCGAGCGATACACTTATCACCACCGTTCCTGCCGGAACAAAAATTAAAGAATTAAATTTAACGAAAACACCTCTAACTGAAATTCATCCAGATGTTCAGATTGATATATTAAATATTTCTCATACACCTATAGAAAGTTTACCTAGCAATTTAACTTTAAAAAAACTGGATGCATTTCATTGTAAAAATTTAGAGTATCTGCCTCCTGATATTCAGGTTAAAGAATGTCTCATTTTGGCTAACACACCCATAAAAGAATTACCCGTTTTGGATACTGAGGTCATTCATGTGATAAACTGCCCTAATATCAAAGAATTACCTGACGGGATTAAAGTATCAATTCTTTGGGCACAATTCTCCAGCATTGAAAGATTGCCTAAAAACATAACAGCAACTGTCATATCATGTGCATCAAGCAAGTTACAAAAAATTCCCGATAACACCACTATTTCAAGCTCTTTTGATGCCAGAAAAACAAATCTGGAAGAGATAGGGGAAAATGTTACAATCAGACATTTAGACATCTCTGCCACACCCATTAAATCACTACCAACATCTTTAAAAACAGAAGAACTGGTTGCCATATACTGTAAACAACTAACGGCTATTCCTCCTTACTTAACCGTTTCAAAAAGATTGAATATTTCAGCTTGTACAAACATTAAGGAATTAAAAAATATAAAAACAAAAATATTAAATATATCAATATGTTACAATTTAAAAGAGCTAGATGATACGGTGATGTTTAATGTTTTGTATGCAAACGGTTCCGGTTTAAAAAAGCTGCCAAATTCTTTAACTGTAGATAGAATAGAAATATCTCATTGCCCGATTAAAAATCTACCTCCATATTTAAAAACTGATTTCTTAGAAGCACAAGATACCCATATTAACGAAATACCGCCAACAATAGAAGTAAAAGAAGCCAATCTTGATTCAACTTATGTATTTGTTGTACCAGCCGGTATTAAAGTTGAAAAATTATCATTAAAAAATACCCCGCTTAGCACTATTCACTACAGCCAACATCTTAAAAAGGTAATAGTGAATAATCCGATTAAATTCATACATCCGGATTTACCGACAACATGTATAATAGGTATGACTGAAGCAGAAATTATAAAAGCAAAAGCCCGCTATAAAAAAACATTCAAAAATGTTAAAATTATATCTGCCGACAATACACCCTCTCGCGAATAAACGAAACTTAAAATGAAAAGACTTTTGTTAATTTTAGAAAGAAAAAATGCTACAATTTGTTCACTTTTTTAAATAACAGATTATAAATGCCAAATAACTCATTATATCACATTATTTCCGTTGAAGAAGTCAGAAATATCTATAGAGCTGCTCACCAAAGATACAAAAAAGCTGCTATAGAAATTTTTAACGAGCAATTTAATGCCGGCAAAACAAATCTTCAAAGAACACCTAAAACACTTAAAAAGGTCTATTTATGGTATGTCTTTTGGCTCAGACATCATCTTGATATATCTCTTTTTAGTGAATTTATTCAAAAAAACTGTCAATTATCTGATGACATAAAAAAAGAATTAAATATTACACGTCAAAAAATCAATAAATTAATTAAAGCCGGTATTGTTTTGAAGAAAATGAGAAATGTTTCCACCCATAAACTCTTTCACAAAACAACCAAAATTTATGTCAAAATAAATCCCATTCTTTCAGGTGAGTTAGTCATTTTAGACACATTAAGACATTTTAATTCTTTTTCGGATCAAACCTCTTTTTTAAGTAAAGCAGAAAAATTTAAACTCCTCAGAATTAAATCGGCTGATGCTACAGATGAAAAATGGTATTTTGAAAATCAAAAGGGTGAAAGAATAAAAATTCAAGCTGCCATCAAAAAAATAATCAAAGAAATCAACAAAATAGAAAAATGGTGTCAAAAAAACACTGAAGGTAAAATAAGGCTTTTAATAAAATACATTTTAGATATGGATCAAGATGAAAAAAACGGGCATAAAATTCATCTGGATTTAAAAAATCAATACAATATTACACTTAATTTTATACCATCTCCCTTTATTTTTAAACTATTACAAACAAGTTTTATCAACGAAACGGACATAAATAGGGCTCTTACAAATATTAAAAATAATTATGAACAACGTTTGAATCAAATCCACTCATTTTTAACAAAATCTCAAATAAAAGGTCAGACAACACCGATTGATATGCTTGTTTTTTCAATCTCGCCCAGAGATATTGTCAAAATGAGTACATATACGCCATGGAACAGCTGCACCACTATTCCGGATGGCTCCTTTGAAAATTCAACCGCCATACAAGTAGCTGCCCCATCCATTATTGTCTATGGTATCAACAGTCAAAATCCGGAACAAAAATTAGCTCGTATTTTACTTAAACCTTATGTGAGTGATACAATATTAAAAAAAATATCAACAACTTATTTAAAAAATACTCAATCACTGCAACTAAATCATTCACAAAAAGAAGATGATATCATTGCAACTGATTCCCGACTAGACGATTTTTTAAAAAGCATTACAGATTTTGAACTTAATACAAGGGAAAATTCTTCTTTACCTGATCAAACACCATTTCTCTACATACCGGATAAAACATACGGTATTCAAAATATCGCTCTTAAAATTTTAACATCTGAAATTGTTAAAAATCATATCAATCCGTCATTTTTTAAAAATGAGTCTGTTAAAAAGTCAGCTGCCTTTTTGACTGATACGTTAGAACAGTCTTATATCTGCTCTTCATTGGTATCACTGACCAGATTTAAACAGGAAAAAGAGGTTATAAGGGTATAAAATGACAGATACATTTTCTTATCATATCTTAACAAAAGAACAAGTTCACGAAATGAAAAAGCAAAGTTATGCTTATCATTACTCTTTAGCTGTTGCCTTTGTAGAAAACCATCCTGAAATGCCTGACTTTTTTAAAGAGGACAAAACATTACGCCTTATCACTGCCTTGCTAATTTTTTGCTCCTTTTATAATTTTGATACAAAGACTCTTTTTGAAAATATACTTATGCAAAAAAATTTTAAAGATCTTAAATTATTTTTTAAAGAGTTAAAACAAACGATCAATCAAAAAAAAGAAACAGAAAATATCATTATAAAAAAAGGACTTATACAAAAACTTATACATGGAACAAAAAATCCACCCATCTTTAATGAAAGTACAACTCTTTATATCAAAATTGATGATATTGAAACCATTATTCCATTGGAAAATTTGGTAAATAAAGCAGTCAAACGGCTTAATTTATATACACCTTTACAATATCAACTCACTAGTCAAAAAGAAAGCCACACAACTCATTACAAAAAAAGAAAAGGGATTATTCAAAATACAAAACGCTATCAATTTTTTATCTTGAAATCAAAACAAAAAATTAAAATCGGCCGATTTCTTTCATCATATATTGAGCAAATTGAAACACTGGAAAAAGCTCTTTGCCGTTTTTCAACAGAAGAATTTGATAAATTTATTAACCTGTTTTATCAAAAGCAACTTTCTGAAAAAGACCGAAACAAACTTTTAAAAAAAACGTTTCCTTCTGATAAAATTCACCTTTCAGACACTCTGTTTTTTGAAATTTGTGCATACAAACATTTATCACAAGAGGAACTTATAACATATCTTTCAGACATTAAAAATATTTATAAAAACTATGCCAAACAAATTCATGAGAGCCAAATTAAAACTGCAGAATCAACTAAAACAGATGCAAACCTTACCGGCGATACACTCGTCTTATCAGTAAACCCTATAGATATTGCCCGTATGAGCGAATATACCGATTGGGAGTCTTGTATGAGTCAAGACGGTGATTTTTGCAATGATATTTCCCTTCAAATAGGCATTGGATCTATAATTGTTTATATCATCAATCACAAAAATCCTTATAAACGATTAGGGCGTATTCTTTTTAAACCCTATGTATCACAAGAAGATTCCGAAAAAATATTTAATTTAGTAAACTATTTTTTTACAACCCACGAAAAAAAATATCGTGATTTTGATAAACTTTGTTCTCATTCTTTTGAAATCCTCCAAAAAAGATGGTCTCAAATTTATACCGATTTTAAAGACATTCTACCTGATAATAAAATTGATATTAAAAATACAGTCTATTTAGCCGACAAGGCATATGGCATCAACAATTCATTTTTTCCCAAAATAGCTCAATTTATTATAAATAATATCCTCATACCCAAGGATACCTATGGCATTTTTTATCAAAAAGCACACTATCATTCTGACATCCTGCCTTATAACCAATATTTTGTTAATCCCGCTGATCCGAACAGATTGAAAAAATATTTAAAAGATAACAAGATATTTTTCTCTACAATAACAGTAGATAATAATGAATATATCTATTTTAAACGACTTTATATTCCCCATATTTTACATTTGGATTTAAGTGGTGTTCGGGCCTCTGATATAGAAACAAATGCTGACACCATTCTACAAATAGATAATCGCTGCTTAAAAACAAATCATCTAACTATTATAGATGCTGAAAAAATAGCTTATTTTCCCGAAAATATTACCACAAAATCCCTCACTCTAAAAGGCAGAAATTTAATTTCTCTCCCACATGGCATAAAAACAAAAAAACTTAAAGTTTATTCAAATACACTTAAAATTATACCAACGGATATTGGTATAACCGAACTGGATATTTCAGAAACATCAGTTTGTAAATTACCTCCTTTAAAATTAACAGCATTATTGGCCGCCAAAACAAAATTATCTGATATTTCTCATCTTGAAATAAGCGAATATCTTGATTTAAGTCATACCCCCATACAACACTTGCCCAGAAACTTATCCTTAAAATACCTGTTGTTAAAAAATTGCACTCAACTGACAAAACTACCTCCTGAATTAAAAACTGAATATTTAGATATTGGAAAAACAAAGATAAAAAAAATACCGGCCGGTTTTTATTCAAGCATCATTTTAAATCATAATCAACTACTTAAACAATTTTTACCGGGAACAAATTTTTTAAATTTAGAAGCACAATACAGTGGCTTAACACATCTACCTGACAATTTAAAAGCTGAAAAAATCAATCTGAAAAACTCTTCAATTCAAAATCTACCAAATGGGTTATCAGCAAATACAGTTATTGTTGACCATACGGATATTCATACCCTGCCCTATGATATAAAAGTTAAAACACTGTCAGCAAAACACACAAAAATAGAAGATATCCCATCTAATCTACAAGTACAATTTTTAACTTTAACAGATACACCTGTTAAAGTGATTCATTATTCTTCAAATATCGTTATAATCCATTTAGATAAAACACCGAAATTTATCCATCCAAGTTTCAAACCTTTTAATTTTCCGGATTTAAAACAAGAGGATGTTTTGAAAGCTCAGGAAAATTACCGTCAATACTTTGGCATAAAGACAAAGGTGGCTTCACAATCAAGCCACCTTACACAGCAATCTCAAAAAGAATCTCTTTCTAAAGAAAAAGGAAAGGAATAACTATACCTTTCCAAATCTGCGTTGCCGTTTTTCATATTCTAAAAGAGCTTTTTGAAATTCTTTTTCATCAAAATCCGGCCACAAAACCGGTGTAAAATAAAACTCAGAATAAGCAAGCTCCCATAATAAAAAGTTGCTTACTCGTTCTTCTCCACTTGTTCTGATAATTAAATCAGGATCACTTATCTGTGCCGTTGAAAGATGTGCCGCAAAAACCTCAGCATTAATGTCATCAGCAGTTAATTCATCTTTCTTCACTTTTTGGGCTAACTGACGAACAGCCTTTAGAATATCATTACGAGCCCCATAACTTAATGCTAAAACAACATGAAAAACGGATAAATCCTTTGTTTTTTCTTCAAGACGATTCATTTCCACTTGTAAATCAGCATCAAACTTTTCTCTTTCACCGATAAAAGAGACACGAACCCCCTCTTTAATCAATTCCTGAATATCATTTTTCAGATATTCCCTAAACAAATTCATTAAAGTATCTACTTCTTCTTTAGGACGCGACCAATTTTCAGAAGAAAATGCATATAAGGTTACCGTTTTAACACCTGCTTTTTTAGCACAGTCCAATACTTTTTTTAAATTTTCAGCACCTTTTTTATGACCTGCCGTACGAGGCAACCCTCTTTTTTGAGCCCACCTGCCGTTTCCATCCATAATGATACCGATATGCAAAGGCAGTGTCATTTAACTCTCCTGTTCCGTCTTAAGGGGGCGATTTAAGAGCTCCAGCATTGCCTCTTTAATTGGTTTATCGTGATAAATAATTGCCTCTACAACCGAACAGATAGGCATTTCAACATTTAAATCTTTTGCTCTTTTTAAAACAGATTCGGCTGTCGCAACTCCCTCCACTGTTTTGGTACATCTTTCTAAAACAGGTTTTGCCCAACCGGCTTGTCCAATTTCAAATCCGCAAGAATAATTACGAGATTGATGTGAATATGCCGTCAACATTAAATCACCAACACCACTTAATCCACTAATACTTTCTTTTTTTCCACCTAGCATGACGGCAAAACGAGCCATTTCAACCAATCCTCTGGTTACCAAAGCAGCTCTTGCATTATCTCCAAAATTACACCCATCAGAAATACCGGAAGCAATAGCCATAACATTTTTTAAAGCTCCGGAAATTTGCGGTGTAATCATATCATTTGAAGCGTACGGTCTAAAATAATCCGTTCTAAGAGTTTGGCACAACTCTTTAGCCAGTTCAATATCATCAGAAGCTATCGTTACAGCTGTCGGACAATGTCTCGCCAATTCTACAGCAAAACCGGGACCTGATAAAACAGCCAACTTTGTTTTTGGATTTATACTATGGACAACCTCACTGAGCAAAGATCCTGTTTTTAATTCTATACCTTTAGCACACAAGACCAATGGCGTTCCCTCTTTTAAATAAGGATTCATTTGTTCAAAAACAGAGCGATTAAATTGAGCCGGTGTTGCAAATAAAACAAAATCAGCTCCCTCTAATGCCTGTTGCATATCCGTTGTTGCAAACAAAGCTTCCGGTAAATGGGCTGAAGGCAAATAACTGGTTCTTTTAGAACCGTTAATTTCATCAACCGTATTTTGTTCATAAGACCAAAGAACAACTTTATTTCCGGCATTAAGAGCCGTTATGGCCAACGCCGTTCCCCAAGCACCTGCACCAATAACTGATATTTTTTTCATCTTTAAATCCTTTTAAATTATTTGGTTTCGTCTAAAGCCATCTCTTTTGCTTTAACATAGTCAAATTTTCCAGAACCCAAAAGAGGCGGTTGATCTGTTGATATAATTTGAGATGGTAAACCAAGTTCCGTGATACCGGCTTTTTTAAACGCCTCAATCAATCCCTCTTTTGTAATGGTTTTACATGTTGTAATCAAGACAATTTTTTCTCCTTTTTTGGCATCAGGGATATTAACGGCACCAGAAACAAATCCCGGCCAATTTTTCTCAATAACCATTTCAACCGAAAGTAGAGAAACCATTTCTCCCCCGATTTTAGCAAAGCGTTTACATCTGCCTTTAATAGAGATAAATCCATTTTCATCAACGGTAACGATATCCCCCGTGTCATACCAACCGTCTTTAGGCGGTTCCAATGTTAAAGGAGCTGTATGACGCATATAACCCAACATAATATTCGGACCTTTCACCCATAACTCTTGTCCTTCTTTAATTCCTTCAACCGGCTTTAATTGATATTCAATTCCGGGCAACAAAGGACCAACCGAATCTTTCTTTTGATGTAAAAATGTATTAACGGAAATAAAGGGAGAACATTCTGTTGCACCATATCCTTCTAAAATACGAACACCAAACTTTTCAGCCCAAATTTTTCTTGTTTCGTCCTTAACTTTTTCTGCGCCGGCTGCAACAATACGCAGACTGTTAAAATCGTATGGATTAGCACATTTAGCATATCCGGCTAAAAATGTATCCGTTCCAAAAAAGATTGTAGCTTTTGCTGAGGCACAAATTTCAGGAATAATCCGATAATGCAACGGTGTCGGATAGAGAACCGTTTTCACACCTAAAATAAGAGGCAAAATCGTACCTGCACCCAACCCAAAAGAGTGAAATAACGGCAAACAGTTCAAAAATACATCTGTCGGATATACATCAAATGAAGCAACAACCTGATATCCGTTTGCCAACATATTTGTATGAGATAAAAAGACGGCTTTTGGCATACCTTCCGAACCGGAAGTAAATAATATAACTGCCGGATCTGTCGGTTTTACAGGAGTCGTCAAAGCTTTTTGATAGGCCTTTTTCGGGAATATAGCACCAAAAACACCAAAAAGCTTATCTTTAAATGTCAAAGTTGATTTTAAATCTTCTAAATAAAGGACCTTAATGCCAGCCGCTTCAACAGCAGATACAAGGCCTTCTAATTTTGCCATTAAAACAACTTTCTTTGCTGTTACAATCGTCTTTAAACCAACCGTTTCACAAGTAGAAATAACTTGTTTTGGACCGGAAGTAAAGTTAATCATCGCCGGAATCTTACCAAATGCATGCAAGCCTAAAAAACTAAGAGCACAAGCATTTGATGTCGGTATCATTAAACCAACATACCTATCATCAGGCAATGCTTTGTTTAGCAATCGTCCCAAAACAAACGACTTTAAAAATACGGCAAAAAATTTAACCGGTTGTCTGGCTGTATCTTCTAATACCGGTTTTAAACGACCGGCCATTTTCATCGCATTTGAAACAGCCTCAAAAATAGTTATATTCTTCTCTAAATTTTCAAAAGACATTAAAGAGAGTATTTTATGCAATTTAGAGCTTGATTTTTCACGTATCTCACGTGTGGTTAACCCATCAGAATATTCAAACGATACTGGTTCCTTGATGGTGATGGTAATACGCGGGAAAAATTTAAAATGATTCCTTTTTCCACGAACCCGTGAGAAAAAGGTATAAGAAGCCCCATCAATTCTAATCGGAACAATTGGAGCCTTTCCTTTTACGGCCATCATTGCCGGAGCCTCATAAATTTTCATACGAGAGTTACCCCCATCAATTAAGCCTTCCGTTAAAATCATGCATAGTCTATTTTCTTGTAGCCGCTCAGCCATATATTTAACAGCATACGGGCTTTGCGGATCAAGTGGTCTGACATCCATTAAATTAGTCATAAATTTAACAACTGTTTTATCAATAAGTTTATCGCTAACGGAAAAAGTTATTTTTCTGTCAATAAACGTTGAAATTAATAAAACATCCATATATGACATATGATTAGGAATAATAAGAGCTTTTTTACCTGCTTTTTCTAAATTTTCAAGGCCCTCTACTTTGACTTTAAACAAAAATGAAAAGATAAATTTAAATACATTTTTGCGAGATTGTACCGGTAATAAACGAACCATGTAAATAGCAACACAAATATTTGCTAAAGCAACCAATGTTAAAATCTGCAACACACCAAATGATAATGCCGTTAAAGACAACATCAACATAAACATAACGACAACGCCCAAGGCATTTACCATACCGGAAAAAGCAAACATTCTGCCGGAGATGTGTGCCGGTGTTTTCCACTGCAAAAGTGTATAAAACGGTATAATATAAAAAGCTGATAATCCACCCATAACCAAAATATCAACCAAAATACACCAGTGATTAAATCCGGCTGTCAACATCTTTGCCACGGTCAGCGTTTTATCTGTTTCTCCGATAATGGCACTACTGGCAAAAATAAAGTTTAATAAAAACATAGAAAGAAGCAAGCCCACCAAGCTTGTATAGGCTCCCATATTATTTTTTCTAGAAAGACGAGCGTAAATCATAGCGCCTACAATGTATCCAAACGTAAATACACCGGCATATAAGAAAATCATAACCGACCAACGGGCATTTAAAATCGTTTTAGCATACTCAGGGGCAAAAAAGAACATCACGGAAGCCATCATCCAAAACCAGGCGATACCAATTAAATATGTCCATGTTTCATACTGATGCTTTATTTGTTCAGCCACATAACCAAAAACCTTATAAGGATTTGGGAATAAAGAGCAATTTTCATCAGCCGATTTTAAAAGAGGTACTTTAAGCGTAACAAGATAACTGATAAAAGAAGCAACAAGACCCGTATAACAGACAACAAAATAGGCAACATCAAACTTTAAAATAGATGTCAATAACAAACAGGCAAAAGCACTGGCAAAAACCGTTCCTGTCTTCATCAAAATATTCGCTACATTATATTTAACAGGTGCCACCGTTTCCATAATCAAGGAACTATCCAAAACTCTCAAACAGGCATTTATCATTCCCATAAACACCAAAATAAAGAGCAATAGAAGTTTTGATTCCAAGAATATACTCGTTAAGGCTAAAGCCATAATCACCACTTCTGCAAAACGGACTTTTCGTAAAACAAAAGCCTTGGAAAAGCGATCAGCTATTTGCCCGATATAAATTGTCGCACTACAAAAAGAAAGAGCGTATAACAAAACAGCCAAAATCATAAAAATCGTATTCGGCTTTGTTAAATTATATGTTACAAAAAACAAAAAAACAATTCTGATAAAGCCTTCATTAACAGCAGATAAAAATCTGGAAACAAATAACGGCAAGAAATTTTTATTTTTAAATAATTGCATAAACATAGAGTATATCCTTTGTGTTTCAACAATAAAAGATGATTTAAAAAAGAAAAAATCATCCCATGAATACCTTTATATATCACAAATATTTTTATAAAAGCAAGAAAAAAACATCTTTTATACCCTTTAGAAATAAAACAGCAAAAAAAAGATTTGACTTTCAGCAAGATACCAAATATAAATTATCCAAAAGGACTTTTGATGCGTTACTTAAAAATAGTTTTTTATTTCATATTTTCGTTTGCGGTTTTGTATACCTGTTATACACCTGCTCTACTAGTTGGCGACAAATTGGTAGAATATTTTATGTATATGTCTGCCGATACATTGCCAGATACAATCTATCTAAATACTCAAAACGGCAAATCTGTTTTTTCAAGAAAAAAAGGCAACAAATACTGTTCTCAACAAAACTGCGGTTATATTTCGCAATTAACTTCTAATGGTTTTGTTTTTAAATGGGAAAAAGCCATTTCATTAAAATTTTTACAATCTAAAACAAATCCCAGCGTCTATATTCAAAGCGACTTAAATGAAAAAACACCGCCTTATACACCAATTAGTATTTCATTTAACTTAGAGAATAATCATCAAATTGAGAAAGTATCCTGCATTAAAAATAACTGTACCATAAACGGAGAAAAAAAGCCTTACTCTTTTGTTATTTCTGCAAAACATGTATCTTCAAATAATCCGTTTGAAAAAAATTTTCATCCCACTGAAAGTGATGTCATTATTCTAAATGACAAAGGAAATATCAGAACATTTAAAAAAGATTCAGACGCTGTTTTTAAAGAGATAACCATTCCACAAAAACAAAACCGTTTTTTAATCATTATATCCAGCTATAAAAGACCTATTTACTTAACCGGTCTTATCCATCGCCTTTTTGAACAAACGTATACTCCCTCTAATTTTGATATTGCCTTATCTCTAAAAGGACTGCACAAAAGCGTTATTACCAATATACTGGACCCTGATTTTAAAGAGTTTATTAGTCAAAATCGTCTTTTTGTTCATCAAGATACAAACAAAAATCAATTTTCCAATATGCTTGATGCTTTTAGAAATATAGATTTATCAAACTATGACTACATTGTTAAAGTTGATAACGATGATTGGTATCACAAAGATTATTTAAAAACATTAAATTTAATCATTAACGCTCTACAAAATCCACAGGTTATTACTTCGGGGATACTTTATTCCATCAAAAAAAACCCAAAAGAAACTTATTTAAAATCCGGATTAACGTCCAGAAGCGGACCTAGTATTTTATTTTCAACGCAGTTTGCTAAAGAGTTACTAAAACTTGAAAATCAATCCCCCGATGAAATAAAAAAATTAAATAATCCACATTTACCACTTCAAATTAAAAACGCTTATGAAGATATTATTATAAATGCCATAGCTCATTTTAACAATCAAAAATATCTTTATTTTACACTAACACCTCTCTTTCTCTATAATCAAACAAATACCTCTATTATGCAACAACAAAATTAAGGAACACCCATGACAAAAAAAATACTGATAAGTCTGTTTGTGATATTTTGTTGTGTTTATACAGCTCTTTCCTTAAATAAAAAATCAACATATAACAGTCTGCCTGATAATATTTTTTTACAAACAGAAACTGGGCAAATTCATTTTCATAAAAAAGATAGAGACTTATACTGTTATGGATTAAATACTTGTGGTAAAATATCTGATTTAAAAGATAATTATTTTCATTTCACCTATAACCATTTTTATAAAACTAAATTTTTTAAAACAGGTTCGGATATTTTTTCAAACAATCCTATAGTGTTAAAACAGATAGACCATCCTCTCCCACCATTTCAGTTTAGTTTTAATTACAAACAAGCGAACCAAATAATTCCGGTTAAATGTGATAAAACAGGTCTTTGCAAAAAAAAAGATAGCTCTTTATTATTTTCCTTTATCGCAAAAATAAAAAAACAAACACCTGCTCAGGAAAAGGATTTTATCTTAATTCAAAATAAAAACCATACTTTCTCATTGTTGAAAAATAAAAAGGATAATATTTATCAAATACTTATACCGACCTCCCGCACATTTCAAAAGCCAAAGCGATTTTTACTCCTATTATCCAGCTATAAACGACCTGTTTATCTAAGCAATTTAATTACCAGACTAAATACTTTTAATTATGATAAAAAACACTTTGATATTTCCGTTTCTCTTAAAGGGGTATCACCAGATATTGCTGAAACAGTTTTTCTTTCTGATTTTGAAGAAGATATTAAACAAGGACACCTCTTTTTCAGAACAGATAAAAATACCAACCAGTTTACCAATTTATTAAATACTTATCGTGATATTGATTTAAAAAACTATGATTACCTCTTGAAAATTGATGACGATGACTGGTATCACAAAGATTATTTAAAAATGCTTAATATTATTCTAAATGCATTAGACGAAGAAGCAGAACTTTTAACAATGCAAAAATTATTTTTATTACATTCCACACAAAACCTGTTTTTAAAAGAAACAAACATGAACTATGTTGGTGCCACCCATTGTTTTTCAACAAGATTTGCGAAAAAACTGTTACAAATTGAAAAAACAAAAAACATACCAATGTATGAAGATTTTTTTATTTTTCAAGAAGCACAAGAGAAATATTTATATTTGACATTTACACCTCTTTTTATCTATAATAAGTCAACTCGCTCCATTATGAGACCCAATTAGTCAGGTGATATGCGTATCAAGAAATTTCTCATTTTTATTTTGTTTACAATAACCACTGGTTATACCGGTTATTCCTTGTATACTAAATTTACACAAAACAAATTTATAAAAAAATTACCACATACAATATTTTTAAGAACCGAAAGAGGACAAGCTCCCTTTAAACAAAAAGAAAAAAACATTTATTGTCATTTAGAAAAAAGATGTGCTCTCCTTCAAAATATAACAACTACAGGTTTTGATTTTATTTTTGACGATAAAATTAAACAACCTTTTGTAAAAAAAGAAGATAATATCTTTGCAACACATGGCAGCTATTTTTATAAAACCATTTTTTTTGCAGAACCTAAAATAACTTTTGAATATAAATATAAGTATAAAACTCAAACCGTTACCTGTTTGATTGACAATAGCTGTTATATAGATAATAAAAAACAGCCCTTTCAATTTATTGCCGCCGTTTCTAAAACAAAAAAAGACCTCTCTTTTGATGAACTTTATACCGATAAAAACAAAGATATTTTAATTCTCAAAAACAAAAACAGCACTCTCATCTTAAACAAAAAAGACAATTCTTATCAACAACTTACCCCCTCCCGCACATTTCAAAAGCCAAAGCGGTTTTTACTCCTATTATCCAGCTATAAACGACCTGTTTATCTAAGCAATCTGATTGCCAGACTAAATACTTTTAATTATGATAAAAAATACTTTGATATTTCCGTTTCTCTTAAAGGGGTATCACCAGATATTGCTGAAACGGTTTTTCTTTCTGATTTTGAAGAAGATGTTAAACAAGGGCACCTCTTTTTCAGAACAGATAAAAATACCAATCAGTTTACCAATTTATTAAATACTTATCGTGATATTGATTTAAAAAACTATGATTACCTCTTGAAAATTGATGACGATGACTGGTATCACAAAGATTATTTAAAAATGCTTAATATTATTTTATCGGCACTCAATAATCCTGAATTTATTATATCCAATGACTTAATAACGTTATTAAAAAATAACGAATACTCTTTTTTAAAACGAGGTTACTCAGCCAATATGGGGAGTTCTGTTTGTATGTCAACAAAATTTGCCACACAACTCCTTAAAATTGAAACATTAACAGATTCAGAAATAGAACCTCTAATTACAAAAGATGCCCATCTGTCCCCACCTTTTTTAAGTGCCTATGAGGATAGATTCATCAATGCACTGGCTCACAATGCCGATATAAAATACATTTACTTTACATTAAATCCCCTATTTATTTATAACCGACAAAATGTATCCATAACCCGTTTTTAATAAAATGGTCTTGCTTTTGTTTGATAAAATTGCTATAAACTGAGCTAAGATATTGAAAGGGGGCCAAAATGACACTGTTACTGATTTTCTTTTATTTATTTATTCTGATCGGCGTCATATTAATCTCTTTTTTAATTGGAAAAAACCGTATAAAACTGCATCAGGCAGAAGAAAATACCGACTTGCTTGAAGATTTATTAGATTCAGCTCCGGATGGTTATTATTATGAAAGTTTTTTAAAAAAAGGAAATTATGCCTATTGTTCCCGCAGACTTTGCCTTTTATTAAATATCGTTGATAAAAAAACATCATTTTTACAATTACTTTCTTCTTTAGATGATAACAGAACAGATGAAATTATTACTCATTATAATAAATTAAAAGAAACAGGAACTCCTTTTGATATAAATGTTGCCTCAGCAAATTCTCTGATGCACTTTACCATCAGCGGCCGTCTGTTATATACAGCTAATCAAAAAGGCAGGGCCATCGTTATTTGGTTTAAAGATACAACGGATAAAACCGCTCTTTTAATTGAAGAAAGACAGTCATATTTAAAACTGTTACAACAGCGAGAAATATTAACGCAAACTCTTAATACTTTACCCTTTCCGCTTTATATGCAAGATGAAAATGCCAATATTTGCTTTGCCAACAGTGCTTATAGTCAGGATAAAGAAGATGATGCCGACATTCACTGGGTAGAGTTACAATTAAATCTTTCTAAAAACAAATACCTATTAAAATACGGGCAAGATAAAACCACAGAAGAAGGCTTAACAGCTATGCTTAATGATGCAGAAAGGGCTCACAAAATGCTCTTAAAAGAGTTGCCCTATGGCATTGTTTTATTTGATGCTTCGGCTAAACTTTGTTTTTTCAACACGACATTTTGTGATATTTGGAACATAGAATCCTATTTTTTAAAAAAAGAGCCTACTTTTTCTGAGGTATTAGATAAAATACAAGAAAAAGGATTGTTGCCTCAAATTAAAGATTTTGCCCAATACAAAAAAGTACAACAAAATAACTTTGCACAGTTAACAAAAACAACTGAAGATTTTCTATACCTAAACGGTGGTCAAATCGTCAGACGTTTAATGATTCCGGCTGCAAAAGGTGGTATTTTAATCTTGGATGAAAGAAAATAGATAAAAAAAACCTCCGTTTCCATAAGAAAACAGAGGTTTTTATCAAAAGAAAGTTACTTAACCTCTTGTCCACGGAAGAATTTGTTTGTTTCCATTGTAACTTTTAACAATTCTCCCAAATGATTGTTTTGGTTAAAAATGGCAAATGCATTAACATCTTTTGGGAAGCATTTACCTCCATAACCAAACTTACCATCTGGACCCGGAACGTGTGTATGAGTCGGACTTAAATAACCGCTTAACAAAAAGCCATCTCTCACTAAGTTATACTCAGCACCCATTTTTTGACACAACTCATAAACACCATTAAAATATGTAACAGCCAAAGCACCAAAAACGTTATGAGCATATTTACAAATTTCAGCTTCAACATTTTTCATATAATAACGTTTTTTTGTCTTAAAAATTTCATCCAATAATTCTCTTTCACCGGTAATAACAATATCCTGAGAACAAAAATCAGCATACGCTGTTCTTTCGGTCAAAAACTCAGGCATAAAGTAGACTGGCTTGTTAAATTCAGCCGTCAACATATCAGCCGTTCCCGGTAATAAAGTGGTACGAATAAATATCGGCTTATTCTCAGGAAGCCCTGCAATAATAGACTTAAGCAATGTTAAATCCTGCGTTCCGTCTAACTCAGTCGGAATATGAATACCAATAAAATAGAGCTGACAATCCGTAATATCATCATTAATACCTTTAGGCGGATCAGAGATAGCCATTTGACATTTTGTATGTTCTTGCAACCAACGAGCAAAAGTCATACCTATAACACCATATCCGATAATACCTACTTTAATTTGTTCTTGTGTTAACATTTTTATCCTTTCTTTATCATCCCTTATTTTCTAATATCGGCACAGTTGGTTGTCGCCGCATCAACAGCACCAGCCATCGGTGTTGCTTTAACAAGAGCAACAACTTCCTGTAACATCTCTGTTAAATAAGGAATATTCATAGAAATAATGACACTTAAAATTTTAAATAATAAGGCAATAACAAGCGTTGCTCCAACTGTTAAACCAACGCCTCTAGCAATACCACCCAATAAATTATTTAAAATAATCTTTGAGGGACGATTCATATTGTTGATATAATCCCCCAAACGCATTTTTTCTATCCGAAGAGCTACTTTTTCAAGCTGCTTTAATTTTTCCTCTTCTTGTACTTTTTTAGTCATTATTTAAAATCTCTTTATATAAAGCAATGGTTCTATCACACATTTTTTGAATTGAGAAATTAGCCCTGACACTTTCTTGTGCCGCCATGCCTATTGCCTGACGTTCAGCCGGTGTCATAGTTAAAACCGTATCTAAAACTGCTGCCAAAACCTTAGAATCACCAACCGGTGTTAAAAAGCCGGTTCTGTTATTGGATATAAGTTCACAAGCACCACCATGGTTAGAAGCCACAACAATACGACCCATGGCTTGTGCTTCAGCAATACCACGACCAAAAGATTCCGGAACTAAAGTCGGTTGCACACAAATATCTGATAATGCATAAACAAACGGCATTTTATCACCCGGAACCGCAAAAACTTGCACTTGTGTTTCAGCATCCAACTGTTCTATTTTTTTCTTTACTTCTTCATCATAACCGGCTTTTGGATTTCCACCCACAAACAAAACAGTAAGTTTTTTTTCTTTCATTTGTTTTAAAGCATCTAAAACAACATCATGCCCTTTAATTCTAGACAACCGTCCAACCAAAGTGATAATCGGCTTGTCTGTCGGAATATTATATTCTCTTGCAAAATCTTGTAACGCACCAACAGAAATGGCGGACATATTAAAGCGATTTATGTCTGCTCCTCTCGGAATTAAGCGAATTTTTTGGTCCTGTATACCATAATCTTTAATTAAATGATTTTGAATAAAGGCTGAAACGGCAATAACCAAACGTCCTTTTGTCATCACACGGTTATAAAATTTCTTAAAAACTTCCGGTTTTAAACCGTAACGACCATGAAAAGTTGCAATGAAAGGTATTTTCATCCTGTTTGTAGCCCATTTTACTGACCAAGCCGGTGCTCTGGAACGCACATGTACCAAAGAGGCACCTGTTTCTTTAAACACTTTTTCAAGGCGATATGAATTGATTAACATTGAAATCGGATTTTTTGTATTAACAGGTAATGTAATATGAGAAACACCCAATTTTGTTAATTCTGAAACCATCTTACCACCGGAAGAAATGACATAATTTTTAATTCCGGCCTTTTGAAGTGCTTCTGCTATTTCAATCGTACCACGCTCAACGCCTCCCTGATTAAGAGCAGGTAAAACCTGTACAACAACATTTTCTTTTTTAGTCATTTTATACCCTTTCATCTATTTATTCAAAAAACACCTGATTATCTATTTTTGTCGGACGTCTTAAAACATAGTTTCTAGACAACATACACTCCTCATAATCATCATAGGACATTGACCAATCACCAACTTTAGAATTTACATGAACAGGCTGAGCACCCGGAAACGGAATATACTGAGCCCAAATACCATGATCCGAATCATTATCAAAACGTAAATTCAAATCCGGTGGTGTATTCCATCCCCATGGCATCCCTGGCCATTGATATGGCCACATATCAGCTATTGCTAAACACTCACTGTGATCTCTAGCGAACCATGAAACGCCGGTATTAGGGCGTTCCCAATAATACATATGCTGCCCATCACTACCACAAGCCGACAAAAGCATCAAAGAGCTCAACAACAGGGCTTTTTTTAAAATTTGTTTCATTATCCCTCCTTTAAAAATCTAAATCGGCATACTTCTCTGCCGGCATTATACCCGAAAGTTTATCATTTAAAAGCGGAGCAAAAGACTGACGAGATTTTATTTTCATGTACCACATTTTAGCATCCGGATAAGCATCCCAATCAACTTCCCCTAAATAATCCAAAACCGAGATATGAGCAGCCACACCTAAATCAGCCATTGATAAATTCCGACCGGCCAAATAACTGCGATGAGCCGCTAACCAATCAACATAAGACATATATCTCTTTAAATTTTCACGACCGGCTCTTATCATATTAGAATCAGGCATTTCACCATTCTTTACCGTTTTAATGACTCTCTCACCCACCAACGGTTTATACACATCCATATAAAAACTCGTATCAAACAAATTCGTTAAACGACGCACCTCTGCCCGCCCTCTTGGCGTTTCACCCAACAAATTCGGCAATGTCTTAATTTCATTGATGTATTCCGAAATAGCCACATGATCTGTCAAAACAGGATCATCCGGTTCAATTAAAACGGGTACTTCACCTAGAGGATTTAATTTTAAAAATTCCGGTCGTCTTGCCCATGGTACTTCAAAAATCGTTCCATACGGCAACCCTTTTTCAAACAAAAGTAACCGTATTTTTCTTGAAAACGGACATAACGTATAATGATATAAGGTCCTGCGTTCAGACATAAACAAAATCACCCCAAATAAATATAACACTTTGATTAAAAAGAGATATTTTTTTAAACACCCCTTTTTAATCGTCTACCTTTTCGGCATTATAGCATTTTCATTTTGGAGATACAAGTTTTTTATTATGCTTTTTTAAAGAAAAAATTTACTTCTCATCAATACAAGAAAAAGTTTCTTTAACCGGAGCAAACAACGAGCAGGCAAAAACATCAATTTCTGTAGAAACGGCCTGTTTTTTTAGTTTATCACACTCTTTTTGAGCCATAGATAATCTATCTTGTGCATCCACCCACATAGCCGAGCAAACAACCGGTGCATTTGGTCTTGAGGCCCCTACCGTTGCAACCTGTCCCGCCTCTCGTCTAGCATCCACATAAGAGGCACATCCTCCTAATAATACTAAAAAACAAAAAACAGATATTTTTTTCATAATTTCCCCCTAAAAAAAATGGCGTACTACCCCCATTAGCACGCCATTATAAAAGCATTTTATTCAGCAGAAGATCTATTTTTTAAAATATTGCTAAGTTGAAGTGCTGCCTCATCATCTTTGATATTATTAACAAGTGCATATTCCGGTGCAAATAAATTAATTGCCTGATCATAAATTTGACGTTCACTATATGTCTGTTCATTTTTTTCAGGATCTTTATACAAATCACGCATTACCTCTGCCAAAGCAATCGGATTTCCAGATTTAATTTTTTCTGTATATTCTTGGGATCTACGGCTCCACTGTACTCTGCGAACCTTAGCCTTACCTTTTAAAACCTTAACTGCATCAGCCATAACCTCAGCAGAGGCAATTTGACGCAATGAAGAAGCATCTTTTTTAATTTTTGAAAGAGGAATTTTAACCGTCGCTCTGTCTTTGTTAAAATTAACGGATACAATATCTAATTGTTGTCCACAAACAT
Organism: uncultured Alphaproteobacteria bacterium; assembly: GCA_937906925.1. Taxonomy (GTDB): domain Bacteria; phylum Pseudomonadota; class Alphaproteobacteria; order CAAHEQ01; family UBA3637; genus RGIG4140. The sequence continues at coordinate 1,469 of CALCTR010000051.1, read as the reverse complement.
CTTCTGACTTAATTTCTGTTACCTGACCAACACCGCGGGCTGGATAAACCACAAAATCCCCCGGATTAAACGTATATTCTTCTTTTGTCATTATATACTCCTTTTCATGTTGATAAGGGGAGTATAACATATTTTTTTTCATTTGAAAAGGAAAAAAACAACATTCTTTTGCTTTATTTAGAAAAAATTTACTTTCTTGAAAAAAAACACTTGCATTTCAAAAAAAATCAAATTATAATGCCTCTCATGGATCGGGCCTGTAGCTCAGTTGGTTAGAGCTGTCCGCTCATAACGGATAGGTCGGGAGTTCGAGTCTCTCCGGGCCCACCACTAAAAGACCTCCCTTTTGGGAGGTTTTTTAGTGCGTGGTGTCGGACGGGCCGAACTACAAAAAAAACAAACAAATAAAATCATATCTCTTGACATTTATCATAAATATCCCTCTCCTATAGAGAGATACAAAGGAGGTTCTATGCAAAAATCACTTTCAAATGACGAGTTAAAACTGCTATCTGCTTTTCAAAAAGATGAAATGACAAGCGCCCTACTCTACAATAAAATTTCTAAACGCGTTAAAGATAAAAAAAACAAATCAATCTTAAAACGTATTTCAACAGAGGAAGAGGCGCATGCCCATATTTGGCAACAATATACAAAAAAAGACATCAGCCCAAACAGATTTAAAATCTTTTTTTATTGGCTCATCAGCTATCTGCTCGGGTATACATTTGTTATCAAAATATTAGAAACAAATGAGTATAAAGGCATTCAAGCCTTGCAGAGTATTAAAGAAAAATTTCCGGAAGTTGAACACGTTATCAAACAAGAAGAGACTCATGAACAAGAGTTAATCTCTATGTTAAACGAAGAACGACTCAATTATGTCGGTGCTATGGTTTTGGGTTTAAACGATGCTCTTGTAGAACTAACAGGAACAATTGCTGGATTAACCTTTGTCTTAATGAATACAAAATTAATTGCCTTAGCGGGTATCATTACCGGTATTGCCGCCACATTATCCATGGCAACATCAAATTATTTAGCCGAAAAAGCAAACGGAAACAAAAAAGCCTTGGTCGCCTGTTTTTATACCGGTATCGCCTATTTAATCACCGTTATTTTTTTAACATTACCCTATTTGTTATTTGCTGAAAAATTGTTTATACCGGCATTAATTACAATGCTTTTAATTGTCATTCTTTTAATTTTTATTTTCAGTTCTTACATTTCTATTGTTAAATCAGAACGGATTGCCCCCAGGTTTTATGAAATGGCCGGCATCAGCTTAAGCGTTGCACTGATTTCATTTTTGATCGGGTTGGGTGCTAAAATGTTTTTTGGTCTAGAAGTATAATCTCATCTTCTATTTTTTTAAGCAACCAGATGGCGATAAATCACCCGGCGTCGTGTACAAAGCGTACATAAGCTGGGTGATTTACCGCCAGATATTGCTTAAAATTTCCATTCTA
>CALCTR010000050.1 GCA_937906925.1 uncultured Alphaproteobacteria bacterium | reverse complement strand
GTTCCAAAAGGTCGGTATAATCTCCACTATAAAAATCCTGACTGTCTTTTTTTTCAGCAACAGCCAACCCTCTCTCAAGGGCCATTTGACGTACTTCCTCTTTAGTTAATGTACCCAACGGAAACAGTGTTTTTGACAACTGTTCTTGTGAAAGACGATAGAGAAAATAACTTTGATCTTTTTTTTCATCCACCCCCCGAGAAAGCACATATCGCCCCTCTTTTTTTGTAATATTGGCATAATGCCCCGTTGCAAAAAAATCAAATTCAATCCCCTGTTTTTTAGCTTTTTCAAGCAAAAGACCAAATTTCATTTCGGCATTACATTTGATACAAGGATTAGGGGTTATTCCTTTTAAATAAGCCTCTTTAAAATATTTTAAAACAATTTGTTTATATTCTTCGGAGCATTCTAAAATAACTGTTTCAATCCCCTCTTGTTTAGCCCAAGCCTGCACCTGTTTATAATCCTCTTTTTCCACAGGACCGTAACAAGAATTAACCGCCTCTTTTAACCCCTTAATATCTTTGTTATAAAAAGACATACTCAAACCGACCACTTCATGACCCTGCTCTTTTAAAAGTAATGCCGTTAATGTAGAATCAACACCACCACTTAAACCGACCGCAACTCTTGCCATAAATACACTCCCTTAAAATAAGCACCAAATATACACGCCATAAGCAGTTAAAAACAAGAACCCGATAAATCTTGAAAATTCTTTTTTCCAAAATGCTATCCCTGTTAAAGCACCCACAACCAAAAGCATAACTAATGAATCCATCTTCATAGACGGGGCAATTTGAATCGGCATTATTAACGCCACTACCCCCAAAATAAAAAAGGCATTATAAATATTACTGCCAACCACATTACCAAAAGCAACACCGTTTTCTTTTTTAACAGAGGCAATAACAGAGGCTGTCAATTCCGGCAATGATGTCCCAACGGCTACAATGGTTAAACCAATTACCGCATCAGAAACACCCAACTGTGTAGCCAAATCAATCGCATTATTAACCAAAAACTCAGCCCCCAACATTGTTAACGAAATACCCACAACCGATTTTAACAATGCTTTTGGCAACGATAAAACAACAACGGTTTGTTCTGTTTCGTCCGCCTGATGATTTTGTTTATCCGTCTTATAACAATAATAAACATAGCCTATCAGCATCAACACAAAAACCAACCCCATTAAGCGGTTAATCATACCCAGATAAGCAGAACCTAAAATCATAAAGGAAGCTAGCATTAACACAAAACCATCTCTTTTAAAATCTTTGATATCAATTTTTATCGGGTACACCAAAGCAGACAATCCCAATACCAATAAAATATTGGCAATATTTGATCCGACAACGTTACCGATCGCTATCCCGTTAGACCCTTTTAATACCGAAATAAGAGAGGCCAAAAGTTCCGGTGTTGAAGTACCAAATCCCACTAAAACAAGCCCTATCAACAATGAAGAAAGGCCCATTTTTTTAGCAATATGGACAGCCCCGTCAACAAGCATATTTCCGCCATAGACTAATAAAAACAAGCCAACAAGCAACATAATATATGTCATTTTTCACTCACATTTTTTTAGTTTAAGTGGAAATAATTTAGCAGATTTTATCTTTTTTTGCAATTTTAAAAAGGTATTTTTAACAATTTCTTTTTTATATGACATTAATGTTACACTATGAATACACATTTATGACAATTTGTGATATTTTGACATATTCGTTTCACATTTCATAAAAATATATGTACAGGTAGGGTGTCTTATAAATAATTTAAGGAGTTTTTATTATGAAAAAATTATTAATACCGGCGATTGCTTTAGGTGCCTTTCTTTCAGCAACAAACGCTATAGCTGCCGGTTATCACTTGTCAGAATATACAACAACCGGTCTCGGCCGTTCCTTCGCCGGTGTCGGCGTTATGGGAGATGACTATTCTGCCATCGGTTTTAACCCTGCCGGTATGCAATATAACACAAAAAGCGGTGGTCAAACAGGTATCACCATGGTCAGTTTACACACAGATTATAAGGGAAGTGTCGGACCCACCAACATTCCAACTGTAGACCCGCAAACAGGAACACTGGGATTTGCATCCACAGACCCTAAAACAGGTTATGGTCATACCCGACCGACCCGTGTGTTACCTAATATTTTTGCTCAACACAAAATGAATGATCGTATGACATTCGGTTTGGGTGCTTATGTGCCTTTTGGCTTAGCGACAGACTATAAAAACGGTTGGTTTGGTGAAACACATGCCGAACTCTCACAAGTATCCGCACAAACGGTTAGTCCGGCTCTTTCTTATCAAATAACAGACTCATTTGCATTAGGAGCAGCCTTAAACATCCAATATATTGAAGCAAAATTAACCGGTGCCGTTGAAACGGGTGCATTAGGTTTTCCTTTGTCTATCCCTGGTGCAACTAATAATTTACGAGGTGATGACGTTGGTGTTGGTTATACCATTGGTGCAACATTTACCCCAAGAAAGGATATCCGTTTAGGCGTTTCTTATCGTTCTAAAATCAAACATAAATTAGAAGGCGATGTGAAATTAACAGGTATGCCAGCCATGGCTTCGCATCTTGGTTATTCTAACGGCAACAAAGATATCTACACAAAAATCACCACTCCAGAAGTTCTTACATTCTCCGGTGCTTGGGATATGAACAAATGCTTTACCTTAACAGGTACAGCCAGATGGACTCGTTGGAGCCAATTTGATCGTTTAGATATTTATGAAAAAGAAACAGGAAAACTCCTCACCGGCACATATGAAAATTGGAAAAACACATGGTACTATGCCGTTGGGTTAGATTACAGACGCAACCAAAATTGGACATTCAGAACCGGTATCGGTTATGATGAAACTGTGATTAAATCCCCTGAATACCGCACAGCCCGTATTCCGGATGGTCGCCGTGTTTTAACCTCTCTTGGTTTGTCATATAAAAAGAACAACTGGCAAATTGACGCAGGCTATATGCACATTTTCATTCACGGGTCAAATGCCTACGGAACCGCTGATGGGGCCTCAAGAATGGATATGAAATATACGTCCAGTGCCGATTTAGTCAGCTTTGGCGTTCAATATAAATTCTAAGGTTTGAATTTTAATACATACAATAAAGGGTAAAACAAATGTTTTATCCTTTATTTTTTTTAGAAACTTATTGACATCTTAGACAATAAAAAGTTATAAAAAAAAACAGGTTCATAAAAAAGGAGACATATATGAGTAAAAAACAAAAAACACTTCCCCTGATTGAAGAAGAAACAAAAGCACCCTGCGATTGTTCAAAAGAATGTAAATGTGGTACCGCTTGCGACTGTAGCTCTAAATCAAAATGCTCAGATTCTTGCACCTGCGGAGATACCGGCAAATGTTCTTGCGGGAACACATGTAAATGTTCTTCCGGCTCTTCCTTTAGCGGTCGCACATTTGCTAAATGCTTTACAACTCTTTTCGGGGCATTTATGATTACAACAGCTATTTTAATGGCTGCTGAAACAACAAATGAAAATATTGATTTACAAGTTGAAACTTATTTAAGAAACAACGGAAAAGTTATCTATGAAGTTGTAGAAACAGAAAAGCAACACATAGAAGAAGAACAACGCCTGGCTGCTGAAAAGGCCCGTCAGGAAGCCGAGGCTCGCCGTCTAAAAGAATTAACTGAATTAAAAGACAAACTCGCCAATGATAAATCTTATTACTCTCTCGGTAATCCGGATGGTAAATATATTATTGTTGAATTTTTTGACTATCGCTGTGGATGGTGCCAACGCACAAACAAAGCTATTTGGGAAGAAATTTCATCCGGCAGAGCCAAAAATATTCGTTGGATTCCGGTTGATTCTCCCATTTTCGGAGAAGCCAGCATGCTGATTTCTCAATACGTATTAGCTGCCGGCAAACAAGGTAAATTTTCTGAAATGCATCATGCCGTTGTAAATGCTGAAGGCGAATTAACGGCAGAAGCTCTTGTTGAAATCGGTAAAAATATCGGCTTAGATACCGAACAATTAACAAAAGATGCTTTATCAGATGAAATCAAAACCAAAATCGTAGACAACATCGCTTTAGCTCAAAAAATCGGTGTTGAAGGCGTTCCGTTCTTGATTTTAAACGGCAAACCAAATGAAGGAGCCTTACTGGGAGCCAAGTTGGTTGATGCGGTTAAAGAATCTAATCAATAAACAGATTTTTTCAAGCAAAAAGGCGGTTTTTAACCGCCTTTTTTTATATTTCAGTTACAAAATAAAAAGAGGGAAATTAAAATAATCTCCTCCTTTTTTTAAAAAAAGTATGTAAAAATACCAAAATATGATATAATGAGTATATCAGTTATTCAAAAGGAGGACGTTAGATGGATAAAAAAGTACAACACTCAGCAAGGGATAGGATTGATAAGTTTTGGATAGGTTTGGCCGTTGTAGATGGGGCGGTTCTTGCAGCATTATCAAACAGATATGTCCAACTAAAAATCTCCGGTATATCTGGCGTTAAGTTAAAAAAAGAAGATGCCGATTTTATGCAGGCATTTTCAGAATTTTTATCCATGAAACAAAATGTAAATGAAACCGTTGAAGCCTTTAATCAAAGAAAAGCCGGTTTTATAAATGAAAATTATCAAAAATTTGTAAAATACAAAAAATTTGCACAGCAATTAAACCTGTCTTTAACTGATTATTTTAACATGAATGCCGATGTCGCTCGTAATCGGTTAAAATGGATTCACACCGGTAAAAAGTTGAATAAAGAATTAGGCGGGCAATTATCGGATGAGATAATTGAAAAACTTTCACAAAGAATCATGGTCCATTCTCCGGTTATAACGGGAGCAGAAGGACAGGTCCGTATCGGTCAGACGACAGAGGAATTATTTCATAATTTTATAAAGCATGCCAATACACCGCCTGATGGAAAATATTTTTCCTGTTTATTAGAAGATTTTGTAAATATATCCGGTTCAAAATCGCTTATCTTTATGCCTGACAATGGGAGTTTAAGTGTTAACAACTGGGGCGGTGTGTATCACACCATTCCCAATACGATTCGGATAATAAATAATAATATGGATAACTATCCAACCATAATGCATGAGATATATCATCATATAAATCGTAAAACATCTTTTTTAATTGAACTCACCGGAAATAGAGCTCTGGGAGAGTTTTTTGATGAAGCTCTTTCTAGAAGTAGTGACTGGATGCTTGGGGGATTTCAGGAAAATCAGATTTTAAGTGATATTCGCAGGCACTATGAAACTGAGGCACAAAAGTTGTATCCCGATGATATTCACCAACAGGCAAAATACGCTTTTAAAAAAGCTAGAGGCCATTATATATCAATTATGCTTGCCGGCGATGAAAAAAATATATCAAAAGCTGTTGATGATTTTTATCAAAAAACAGGAGCAGCAAAGTCAGCAAATGCAAGTGATTATGAAAACCTAAAAAGAAAGGTTGGCGCTTGGTATGATGCCTATCAAGATAGCTATAATTATCGGGTAAAAGGATGGGCGGATAAAACGCGTGCTCAAGTTAATGAATTTTTGAAAAAAAACTTTGGTCCGGATGTTGAAATGAGCGAAGATTTAATCGGTGAACTAAACAAACGGCAGGCAAAATTAGCTAATCAACTGATAAATAAAAAAGGGGAACTAACTGTTGTTGGTAGGCCTAAGCAAGCAAATCGTATTATAGCTGAATGGAAAAGAAGAGGTGTTAAATTAAAAAAAACAATAGATGCTCAAGGACGGATACATCTTGAACTACCTAATACGGATAGATCTTATAAAATTGTTTCCAAATTTATGGATGAGTATAATATTCATTTTGATGATAATTTTGATTTTGCTTTTAAAGCTAAAAAGCAACAAGGTGAAATTTATTATGAATATGTAGATGAATCTAAAAAATGGGTTAATAAACGGGTAAAAGAATATTATCACTCTTTGGGAATTGAAGTAGATACCCATCCGACAACCGGTAAGTTAAGAATACATCCGGATAGTACTTTAAAATATGAGACGTTTTTAAAAGAGAAGATTAAAGAGCTTAAAATAAATGAATTTAAGTTAGAGGGAAATATCTATTCTTTGGATTGTTCCAAAATGGATAAAAACGCACGGGAGCATTTGCTTGCAGCGTATGCAAAATTAGATATTTACCCCGTTGAAGTGGCAAATGAGAATAAGTTGATTATAGAAAGTAGTGAGGTAGAGCATTTTAAACTTCAGCGTCAGCATATGAATGAATATGGTTTGGCTGAACTTACAAAAGAGGCAGAAGTTGGCACCGCTAAAACAAAACAGACACCCACTACCGCCGAAACACCGCCCAAAGCCGGTTATAAAGGCCCAAAAACAGATTTAAAATCAGATTATAGAACGTTGCAAAAAACAATAGATACCGCTCTTCGCTCGCCCAACGGTCTTTCTTTAGAGCAGAAGAAACATTTATTAGCTTCAATGCAAATGCTGGAAGAAACGACGCACGGTTTAACAATTAAGGAGGCTCGTTTAAAAGAGATCTCCCCCGATTCTTTAACAAAAGGACAACAACAAAAATTAGTTAAGGCCATCAATAAGGGAGCCCAATCACCAGCTAAGAGACCTTGGCTAAAAGCTCTTTTTAAAAATCCGATAACACTTGGTGTTGTAGTAGCTGCCGGCGGTATCGGCATTAGCATTGCCACTGCACTCGGTAATTCAAATGTAGCTAAAGATTCTATGGCCGGCACTGTTTTAAAATCAGCAGCCGGAGCAGGTTTAAGTGATACTGATAAAAAAAATCTGCTAAACGGTATGGCCTATGTTTTAAAAAATCCAGCCAACTACAACCTCACACCGGCACAAGCTGAAATTTTATGTGCGACATTGGGTACAATGAAAGATGATACTCAAATAAAAGTGTTGCTAGATAAAATAATTAAAATAGGGAAAGAAAATCCCGAAATGATTATTACCCCAGAGGATATTAAAGAGGTTGAAAATAAACAGCCACAAAAATCATGCCATAGAAGAGAAATGCCCAAAAAAGATACACTCAGACAAAACGCTCAAAATATCACCCAACCAAGGACTGAAAATACCGTTATAAGACGTGATAATATAAGACCTTGATGTATAATTTTCAGATAAAGTAAAACCCAAAACCGCTGTGTATAAAAAATACATAAAGTTTTGGAATTTGCTTTTGATGACAAAATTCAACAATCTTCTAACTTAGGTGTTTAAAATAAAACACTCCGCGTAACGCAAGATAAAAAGCCTCAAAAGGTGTTAGATAAAGTAAAGCCCAAAACCGCTGTGTATAAAAAATACATAAGGTTTTGGGATTTGCTTTAGATGACACCTTTTCAGGCTTTTTAAGATTTTTAATCTTCGTATTCTACGCTAGGATATCTCCCTTCAATTTTGAAATCTTTGATAGCTTGTGTTAGCGATTTGATTTCTTGATTTTGGGAGCCGAGTCGGCGGATGGTTACGGTTTCATCGGCTTGTTCTTTTTTACCTACCACAAGAATAACGGGGACTTTTTTCAAAGAATGCTCACGGATTTTGTAACCGACCTTCTCACTACGTAAATCTGTTTCAGCACGAAGACCTGCAACATTAAGTTTATGAGCGACTTTTTTAGCATAGTCGTCTTGATCATTGGTAACGGGCATAACCATAATTTGAACCGGAGCCAACCAGAAAGGTAAATGACCGGCAGAAATTTCAAGAAATACACCGACAAAACGCTCTAAAGAACCAAAAAGAGCTCTGTGTAACATAATTGGGCGGTGTTTTTCACCATCTTCTCCAATGTATGAAACATCAAAACGCTCCGGCAAATTAAGATCTGCTTGCAATGTTCCCAACTGCCATTCACGACCTAAAGCATCATGCATTTTAAAGTCTAATTTCGGACCGTAAAAAGCACCATCTCCCGGGTTGATTACATAAGAATATCCCATATCCGTCAATGCTTCTGCCAATGAATTTTCAAGCATATCCCATACTTCATCCGAACCGATGCGTTCGGCCGGTCTGGTTGAAAGATTGATGGTCATATCCGTTAATCCAAAATCGGCATAAATACTGAGCATTAAACGAACAACATTTTGAAGCTCAGCTTTTAGTTGCTCAGGTGTACAGAAAATGTGAGCATCATCCTGCGTAAAAGCACGTACACGCATTAACCCATGCAAAGCACCTGATGCCTCATTACGGTGAACACGTCCAAACTCACCAATATATTGCGGTAAATCGCGATAACTTGTGATACCTTGTTTAAAAATAAGCATTCCACCCGGACAATTCATCGGTTTTAAGGCAAAAGCTTTACCCTCAATTTCGGTTGTATACATATTTTCTTGATACCAATCCCAGTGGCCGGACGTTTCCCACAAAACACGATTCATCAACTGCGGGGTATTAACTTCTACATAACCAACGGCTTTTTGACGTTTACGCATATAGTCAATAAGAGTCTGGAAGAAAGTCCACCCTCTTGGATGCCAAAAAACATCACCAGGGGCATATTCTTCAAAATGGAAAAGATCCATCTCACGTCCCAATTTTCTATGATCGCGTTTTTCAGCCTCTTCTAACAAAGTGAAATAATTCTTAAGATCTTTATCATTAAAGAAAGCCGTTCCATAAATGCGTTGCAAGGATTCACGTGAAGCATCCCCTCTCCAATATGAGGCAGAAACTTTGGTTAATTTAAAAGCCGTACCGATTTTACCCGTACTGGATAAATGCGGACCACGACACAGTTCAACATAATCATCCTGCGTATATAAAGAAACCTCTTTAATCTCCTCGGGCATATCACGCAAGATTTCCAATTTATATTTTTCGCCACGTTCCTGAAAAACTCTTTCAGCTTCTTGTCTGGACACAACGGTTTTAACAATCGGATAATCTGCGGCAATAATTTTTTGCATTTCAGCTTCAATCGCCGGCAAATCTGATTCTTTTACAACAATACCGTAAAAATCATAATAAAAACCATTTTCAATCGCCGGACCGATTGTTACCTGAGCCTCTTTATAAAGGCGGGTAACGGCATGAGCCAAAACGTGTGCCGTTGTATGACGCAAAACTTCTAATGCTTCTGCGTTTTTAGTTGTGATAATAGAAATTTCAGAATCGGTTGTGATAGGTGTTGTTGTATCAGTCAATTCTCCATTTAAACGAACGGCAACAGCATTTTTTGCCAAGCCTTCACTAATTTTTTTTGCAACATCTAACCCACTCACGCCAGAGTCAACCATCATTTTTGACCCATCCGGTAATTTAATTTCTATCATTTTAAATCCTTTTCATATAGTTAAACAATTTTGCCATTTAGCAAAGGGCAACACCTCCCCTAGCTTGGGCAAGATTTCATTATACAAATTTTTGTTTAAAAAGTCAAAGAATTTTGAATAGTTCTTAAAAAAAATATATCAACTATTTTGCCGACGATTTTTAAATACATAGTGCATCGCGATAAAATTACCGTACCACTGTCTGGTGGCAACTCGCTTAGCTTTTTTAGCTTTTAACTCGGCCTTTTCTTTACGCCCCATCCGTTCACCAACTTTGCCTTCCCGTCGTTCATTCCAAAAACCACGCATTTTTTCTTTTTTCCGTTTGTGGTCTGTATTTTTTTGACGCACCATACGTCTAACAGATTGAAAAACCGTTTCTTCTTGACCGGCAGATGGCCCGACAAAAACACGCCCTCTTGACAACTCATCCATTAACCTTAAAGAAAAAACCATATCACGTGCATCAATGTGGTGTGCCTTTTCAAGCTTAGAAGCCGGTACCGTTTCGTTATCCGACATGGCTTTTTCAAGCTCTTGTTTGCTAAAAAATTTCAAACCATCGTTCAATGTTAAAACCGGTTCTCTCTTCGGCAAAATAAGATATACTTTTTTAGTAGCGGAATCCAATCTGAAATCACGATAAATAGGGTCTAGTAAATGTGCGTGCAGAATTTTGTGCAATTCTTTATCAATGATACATAAATTATCCACATGATTATTTCCACCGAATGATATTGGTACATAGTGGTGAACATTAAATCTAGGAGGCAATATCCCTTGGTGAATGGCTTCATCTAGCTCATCTAACGTTAATAAAGAATCCAACCACCCATCTTTTGCTTTTCTTTTTACAAAAAGGCGGACTTCTTTTTGTCGCTCTACACCCGTTACTTTAAAAAAATCAGGTAACAGTTTCGCAACAACACAATCTTTTTTTTGATCGGCACCGTTTACAACATAAACTTTTTTTGTTTCTGTTTCTATCTTTTCATACATTTAAAAACCCATCATCGTTCTTGAATGCACCTGACGAAAAGCATCTCTTAATCCCATATCCGAGTTGCGATTCTCCACTATTTTTCGGCCACCTGTTTTGAGATATTGCTTCTTTTTATACTCATGCCGACGTAACTCTGAATATAAAAAGAAGTGTGGTCTATCCTCTTTTGTAATAACCTTTTTAAATTCCGGCAAAAAAAGAATCCCCTCGTCATCTATTTTTAATTTATTTAAAATCGGTTGATAAATTAACTGATGCATCATTGCATGCGTTTCAGCATCCACAACACATAAATTTGAAATCTCACTTGTTCCACCCAATTTTAAGGGTACTATATGATGAATTTGAAACCCTGCGGGTAAAACCCCCTTTTTTCTAGCCAAACGCTCAGCCTTATGACTGAAATATCCGGTAAAAAATCCAGCCTCTGCCATCTTTTTAACAACTGGTATCGGTTTGCCATTTTCATACCCACCCATTTCAAAAAGATAGCGAGCCAAAGCAGCCTCTGGCGAAGCAATCTTTTTGATTTTGTGTGCATATATTTTTACATCTTTTGTAACCGCTCTATCCAATAAAAAAAGCGTTTTCTCGTTTCCTTGAATTTCTTGTATCATTACCCATCCTAAAAAAAATCTTATCCATTATACCATAAAATCAGGTATTTTTCAAGATATTTTAAAAAAATATTGACAACACATACCTATATTAAAGATTATTCTTTAATTTTTAAAAGCTTAATGTCCGGAAAATCTTCTTGTGCTTTATTTAAATGCCAAGCATTTCTTGCCAAAAAGACCGGATCGCCATCATGATCTGTCGCCATTGTTGTGGCATTTAAAGTTTTAAATCGCTCCAAAAGAGCCTCTTCACCTTGAACCCATCTGGCAGTATAGTAACTGGTCGGCTCAAAAATAACCGGAACATCAAATTCCGTTCTAATTCTATCTGCCAGCACCTCAAACTGCAAAACACCCACAACACCCACAATCCACTCAAATCCGTGAACCGGTTTAAATATACTGGCACCCCCTTCTTCTGCAATCTGATCTAACGCTTTTGCCAAATGTTTGGCTTTTAAGGGGTCTTGCGGTCTTACTTTTTTTAATAACTCTGGAGCAAAAGAGGGAATACCCTTAAACTGTAGAGCCTCTCCCTCTGAAAATGAATCACCAATTCGCATACCGCCGTGATTGGGGATACCGATAATATCACCGGCAAACGCCTCTTCAGCAACCTCTCTGTCTTGAGCTAAAAACATAACAGGATTATGCAATATCATCTGCTTTTGCGTGCGGGCATGCAACAATTTCATCCCGCGTTTAAAATGACCGGAACATATCCGCATAAAAGCGATACGATCACGATGTTTAGGATCCATATTCGCCTGAATTTTAAAGACAAAACCCGTTACTTTTTCTTCTTCCGGCAAAACTTTTCGTTGCATTGTCTCTTGCAGACGCGGTGAAGGGGCAAACCGCACCAACGCATCCAACAACTCCTGCACCCCAAAATTATTAATGGCCGAGCCAAAAAATACCGGCGTCATCGTCCCTTCTAAATAAGCATTTACATCAAACTGAGGACAAAGCCCCCTAACCATTTCAACCTCATCCCTTAAAACAGAAACGGTATCACTTGGCAACGCTTCTTCTAACTTTGAATCATCAATACCGTTAATTTCTATCGCTGTATGCGGTAAAGAAGATTTACTCGCACCTTTATCAAAAAGTTTCAACTTATCATTTAACAAATCAAAACAGCCTTTAAAATCACGCCCCATACCAATCGGCCATGAAGCCGGTGATACATCCAAAGCCAATGTCTGTTCAATTTCTTCCAACAACTTAAAAGGCTCTAACCCGTCTCGGTCTAATTTGTTGATAAACGTTACAATCGGGATATCCCTTAAACGACAGACTTCAAAAAGTTTTTTCGTCTGAGCTTCAATACCCTTAGCACTATCAATTACCATTACAGCCGAATCAACTGCCGTTAAAACACGATACGTATCTTCCGAAAAGTCCTCATGCCCCGGCGTATCTAATAAATTAAACGAACATCCGCCATACTCAAAACTCATAACGGATGAGGCAACAGAAATACCCCTTTCCTGCTCCACCTTCATCCAGTCAGAATGGGCTCTTCTGTTTTCACCTCTGGCTTTGACAGCACCCGCCTGATTAATAGCACCACCAAACAACAACAATTTTTCGGTTAAAGTTGTTTTACCAGCATCCGGATGGGAAATAATGGCAAATGTACGTCTTTTTTTTGTAATATCGGCTAAATTAGTCGGCATAATATCCTCTTTAAATCGTTACGCTATCAAAATAAGTGAGCGGATTATACTTAAAAAAAGAGCTTTTTTCAAGAATTTTATAATTTTTATTTTAAAAAAGTATGAAAAAACTCTTTCTTTTTTATCAAAGATATGTTATATAGTCTTTTGCAAGTGCTAAGGCACAAAATATCACATTCTGAATAAAATAGAATTTGTTTTATTTTTCAATATATTATTAGCGGATGTGGTGGAATGGTAGACACGACGGTCTTAGAAGCCGTTGCCGCAAGGCGTGGGAGTTCGAGTCTCTTCATCCGCACCAACCATAGTTAGATATAAAGAGGAATTTAGAAAATGACAAAGACAAAATTAGCGCATTCTTTCACTGTTGTGATTAACGCTCAGGAATTTCAAGACAAAATCACAGCCAAGTTGGAAGAAGTTCGCAAAGAGGCTAAAATTCAAGGTTTTCGCCCAGGACAAGCTCCGTTAAGTTTAATCAAAACAAAATATGAAAATGCCGTTAAAGGTGAAGTTCTTGATGATTTAATTCAAGCAAAAGCCACAAAAACATTAGAAGAAAACAAAATCCGTCCGGCATTACGTCCCAAAATTGAATTAACAACATTTGAAGACGGTAAAGATATTGAATTTAAAATGGATGTTGAAGCTTTACCGGAAATTAAGCCGACAGATTTAACAAAATTAGAGGTTAAAAAATTAGTTGCAACAGCAACAGATAAAGAAATTGATGCTGCTATTGAAAAATTAGCCAATGCAAAAAAAACAACAAAACCCTGTGATGAAAAACGCGAAACAAAAACAGGCGATGTTATTGTCATTGACTTTACAGGCACCATTGATGGTGAAGAATTTAAAGGTGGCAACGGCAAAGACTACTATCTTGCTTTAGGTTCCAACACCTTCATCCCCGGATTTGAAGAACAATTAACAGGCAAAAATATCGGTGAAACGGTTGATGTTAATGTTTCATTCCCTGAAAATTATCATGCTAAAGATTTGGCTGGTAAAAAAGCTCTTTTCAAAGTTATCATCAAAGAATTACGCCAAATGTCAACACCTGAAATTAATGATGATTTCGCCAAAATGTTTGGTTGCGATTCCCTTGATAAATTAAAAGAAATGATTAAAACGGAATTAGACAAAGAATACACCAATGTTGCCCGTATGCACACAAAACGTGCTTTGTTGGATGCATTGGCCGAAACACATTCTTTTGAAGTTCCGCAAGGTATGGTTGACTTAGAATTCAATTCTATCTGGCAACAATTTGAAGAAGCTAAAAAGAATAATCAATTAGACGAAGAAGAAAAAGCAAAATCAGAAGAAGATTTAAAAACAGAATATCGTCAAATTGCCGAACGTCGTGTTCGTTTAGGTCTTTTGTTAGCTGAAATTGCTAATGAAAACAAGATCACACTTACTCAAGAAGATTTAACCAATGCCGTTATGGCTGAAGCCCGCCGTTACCCGGGTCAGGAAAAAATCGTCTTTGAATACTATCAAAAAAATCCTCAAGCCTTAGATGCTTTAAAAGCACCAATGTTTGAAGAAAAAGTCGTTGATCATGTTTTAACGGTTGTAAAAATTAACGAACAAGCCTTATCCGCTGAAGAGTTATATGCTTACAATCCGGACAAATAAACGAACAATTATAAAATAAGGAGTTTTTAAAATGCGTTATACAGATTGGCTTGCCCCCTCAATGAACACGCTGGTACCGACCGTTATTGAACAAACAGGTCGCGGTGAGAGAGCTTTTGATATTTATTCAAGACTCCTCAAAGAAAGAATTATCTTTCTGACCGGTCAGGTTAATGATGAGGTTGCCAGCCTTATCTGTGCCCAACTTCTATTTTTAGAAGCTGAAAACGCAAAAAAAGAAATTTCTTTTTATATCAACTCTCCGGGCGGTGTTGTTACATCAGGATTGGCTATTTTGGATACAATGAACTATATCAAGTGTCCGGTTTCAACCGTCGTGATGGGACAGGCCGCCTCTATGGGGAGTCTCCTTTTGTGTTGTGGTGCAAAAGGTCGTCGCTTTGCCTTACCGAACGCTCGCGTTATGATTCATCAACCGTCCGGCGGTTTTCAAGGGCAAGCAACGGATATTGAAATCCACGCCAAAGAGATTTTATCCATCAAAGCCCGCTTAAATCAAATTTACGTTGAACAAACAGGCAAACCGCTTGATGTTATTGAACAAGCGATGGAAAGAGATAACTTTATGACTGCGGAAGAAGCCAAAGCTTTTGGTTTAATTGATGAAGTTATTGCAAAACCGGAGAAATAAATGATAAAAAACGATACACCCAGCTCAACTGATTTAAAATGCTCATTTTGCAACAAAACACAAAATGAGGTTTCAAGACTGATTGCCGGAAAACCGCAAAAAACAGAGGATGGCAAGACCAGAACCGTTTTTATTTGTGATGAGTGTATTGAACTATGCAAAAACGTCTTGGATGATGATAAAAAAGAGGTAAAAGAAGAAACGACAGAAGCGTTTTCCTTAACCCTTAAATCACCTAAAGAAATCCATCAATTTTTAGATGAATATGTCATTGGTCAACACAAGGCAAAAAAAGCCTTATCCGTTGCCGTTTACAATCACTACAAACGCCTATTAGCCAACAAAGAAAAAGATGCTGTAGAAATTGAAAAATCAAACGTTTTATTCTTGGGACCGACAGGATCAGGTAAAACACTTTTAGCCAAAACCCTGGCTAAGGTTTTAAACGTGCCTTTTGCCATTGCTGATGCTACAACTTTAACGGAAGCCGGCTATGTTGGTGAAGATGTTGAAAACGTTGTTTTAAAATTGTTGCAAAACGCTAATTATGATGTTGAAAAAGCCGAACGAGGTATCATCTACATTGATGAGATTGATAAAATCGCTCGCAAAGCGGATGGTCCTTCTATTACCAGAGACGTATCCGGCGAAGGGGTGCAACAGGCTTTGCTAAAAATGATTGAGGGAACGGTTGCCTCTTTACCACCACAAGGTGGTCGCAAACACCCAAATCAAGAATATATTAAAGTTAATACCCAAAACATTCTCTTTATTTGTGGCGGGGCTTTTGCCGGTATAGAAAAGGTTATTGCCAGAAGAGATGCCGCTTATTCCGTCGGGTTTGGTGCAGATACAAAATCCGGAGAAGAAAAAAAGCTTTCTGAGCTAATGAATAAATTAGAACCGGATGATTTATTAAAATATGGTTTAATTCCTGAATTTATTGGCCGTTTACCGGTAATTGTCAGTCTTGAAGAACTGGACGAAGAGGCGTTAATCTCTATTTTAAAAGAACCGAAAAATGCACTTGTAAAACAGTATCAATCCTTATGTCAAATGGACAATGTTACTTTAACCGTTACGGATGAAGCATATAAGGCCATTGCCCACAAAGCTGTTGAAAGAAAAACAGGGGCCAGAGGTTTACGTTCTATTATGGAAAATTTACTACTTGACGTTATGTACACGTTACCTGATAGAAAAGACGTTAAAGAGGTTGTTATTGATAAAGAAACCGTCCTTGGTGAAAAAGGGCCAAAATTTATCAAAAAAACAAGCCATTAATTAACAAAAGGTTAACAAATTATTGAGGAGTGAAAAAAATTCACTCCTTTTTTTAATAAAAAGAAAAAGCCCTCTTTACATTTATAAAAAAACAACATACAAATATACTATTAAAAAAATAATAAATATAGAGACTAATTAATACATTTTATTTATTCAACAGCTATCTAAATAAATAAGATTCTTATATAACATAAACCAAGCGAGGAAACATGAACACCCCTGAAATGATTGACGGCCTTTATCCTGTTTTACCTTTAAGAGATATTATCGTTTTTCCGCACGTTGTTGTACCTCTTTTTGTCGGTCGGGATAAATCTATTGCCGCCCTTGAAAATGCAATGGCGACCAACAAACAAATATTGTTAATTGCCCAAACGGATGCATTGGTAGATACACCCTACCCCGGCGATTTATACAAAGTCGGTACATTGGCAAACATCTTGCAATTATTAAAATTGCCGGACGGTACCGTTAAAATCTTGATTGAAGGGGTTTGCAGAGCCAAAGTAGCCGAATGGACGCAAAACACCTCTTTTTTTGAAGCACACGCCCAACTGTTACCGGATATCGTTGATAAAGAAACAGAAATTGAAGCTTTAAACCGTTCCGTTGCCGTTCAGTTTGAAAATTATGTTCGGTTAAACAAACGTATCGGTCCTGAAGTTTTGGCGGTTATTTCACAAATTCAAGATGCTGAAAAATTTGCCGATATCGTGGCGACACACTTAACCCTTAAGGTTGAAGAAAAACAAAAGATATTGGAAATTGATTCCGTCAGCAAACGCCTTGAAGCTCTCTATCAAGCGATGGAAAAAGAAATCGGCGTTCTACAAGTTGAAAGAAAAATCAGAAAACGTGTCAAACGTCAGATGGAAAAAAGTCATCGCGAATATTATTTAAATGAACAGATGAAAGCCATTCAAAAAGAATTAGGCGATTCGGAAGACGGTGGTGAAATTAAAAATCTTGAAAAGAAAATCAAAAAAGCCGGTATGCCCAAAGAAGCTAGAGAAAAAGCCCTTTCCGAGCTTAAAAAATTGCAAATGATGGGGCCGATGTCTGCCGAAACAACAGTCGTTAGAAACTATCTGGAATGGCTAACCGCTATTCCATGGCGTAAAAAATCAACACTTCAATCCGATTTATTGGAAGCCCAACGTATTTTAGATGAGGACCATTATGGGCTTGAAAAGGTTAAAGAGAGAATTTTAGAGTTTTTGGCAGTTCAAAAAAGAACAAACTGCCTTAAAGGTTCTATCCTTTGTTTTGTCGGCCCTCCGGGTGTTGGTAAAACATCTCTGGGCCAATCTATCGCACGGGCAACAGGACGTAAATTTGTCAGAGCCGCTCTTGGCGGTATGCATGATGAGTCGGAGATTAGAGGACATAGAAGAACGTATATCGGTGCCATGCCGGGTAAAATTATTCAAGGTATGAAAAAAGCCAAAACCGTTAACCCGCTCTTCTTATTGGATGAAATTGATAAATTAGCCCATGATCATAGGGGTGATCCCTCCTCTGCTTTATTAGAGGTTCTTGATCCGGAACAAAACACAACCTTTAATGATAATTATATTGAGGTTGATTATGATTTATCCAATGTCATGTTTATCACAACGGCTAACTCCTTAAATATGCCCCGTCCGCTGAAAGACAGAATGGAAATTATTCATCTTTCGGGTTATACAGAAGATGAAAAATTACAAATTGCCAAACGCCATCTCATTCAAAAACAATTTGAATTAACCGGTATAACGCAAAAAGAGCTTAAAATCACAGACGAGGCCATTGTTCAACTAATTCGCTGTTACACACGCGAATCCGGTGTTCGTAACCTTGAAAGAGAGATATCAAAAATCGCCCGTAAGGCATTAAAAGAAATTCAACTCAGCAATGTAAAGTCCATTACCGTTACCCTTAAAAATTTAAAAAAATATTCCGGTGTGGAAAAATTCAGTTACGGCGTTGTTGAAAAAGAAGATCAAATCGGTACAACAACCGGTCTTGCTTGGACAGAAGTTGGTGGCGATATCTTGTCTATTGAAGCAGTTATTGTCCCTGGCAAAGGCAATATCCGTTTAACCGGACAACTCGGTGATGTTATGAAGGAATCGGTAGAAGCCGCTCTCTCATTTATCAGAGCACATGCCAAAGAGTTCGGCATTCCAAACGAATTGTTTGAAAAAAATGATATCCACGTTCATGTGCCGGAAGGGGCAACACCTAAAGATGGTCCCTCTGCCGGTATTACCATGATGACCTCACTTGTATCAGCCTTTACAAGTATTCCGGTCAGAAAAGATATCGCAATGACCGGAGAGATTACATTAAGAGGACGTGTTCTGCCTATCGGAGGCCTAAAAGAGAAGATTCTGGCAGCAAAGACTGCAGGAGTGAAAACAGTTTTAGTTCCAAAGGAAAATGAAAAAGATGTGGAAGAAATTTCAAAAGAAATTAAGTCCGGCGTAGAAATTATATTTGTAGAGAAGATGCAAGAAGTGATTGACAAAGCTTTTGTGTAGTTGGATGTGAAAACAGATGGCAGAAAACCCAAGAAAGGTGATTTTGCCGGAAGAAGAAAGAGAATGGTTTAGTGAATTAAAAGATTCTAAGAAGCTATCGGCGAAAAGGCGGGAAGTTTTGAATGAGGTAATTTTGA
>CALCTR010000049.1 GCA_937906925.1 uncultured Alphaproteobacteria bacterium | reverse complement strand
CAATGGCCGCGTTCCTTTCAATTGATTACAAAAGACAAAAAGAACAGTTGGAACATGAAGCATTAAGCCAATTAAAAATTGAAGAACTCACGCCATCAGTTTTAAAACTCAAAGAAAAAGAAGAATTAGAAGAAGAATCCCAAGTTCTTGACGCGATTAGCGATGCACAAAAACAACGAGCAACTGAATCCTTTATCTGTTTGGGCAGTTTAGGCGCTTTGGGAGCCGGCGTTTATCTTGACAAACTGACATGGCCAACGGCATGTTTATCAATGACCCTCATCTTCCTTGCTTCAAGCTATTGGGAAAAAGGAAATTATCAAGCTGTCAATGCACAATTAAAAAACAATTTAAGTCAAAAAATTAAATTAAAAAACTTAAATGAAAGAGAAAAAGAAAGAGAATAAAATGAACAAGCAAAATAATGAAACACTTTCTTTGCAAGCAAAAACTGATGAACTTTATCAAGAAGCCCAAAAAGAATTAGAAGATAAAAAAAAGAGCCGCGATTTCTTTTTCATCTGCTTAAGCATGCCCAGTATTGCTTTTTTGGTAAGCCTTTCAGATAGCTCGGCCAAAGAAAACATCCAGGCTTTTTGCATTCTTGCTTCTTTATGCTTATTAAACAGTGTTTTATATCAAAAATCAAAAGCGGATATTGAATGCCAATTTTTGTACTCAATAAAAAATAATGAAAAAGCTACTTTTTATCGGACACAGTTATCATCAAAAGACAAAATCAGCCGATTTTGTTTTGGACATTTTGGCAACAAAATATGAAATAGAAAAATTTTATTTTGATCCCTATCAGGATGATGAAACGACTTTTCAATCTCTTAAAAAAGAAAATTATGATGTTGTCGTCTTGTGGCAGATATATCCCGACATGGAGCTGTTAAAATCCTATGTTCAAGCCAGTCAGTTTGTATTTTTTCCCATGTATGATTCTTCCGGAGGGTGTGGTTCTGAATTTTGGGAAACATATCAAAACGTTAAAATTATCAATTTTTCAAAAACATTGCATGAGAAATTACTCTCATGGGGTTTAGATTCAAAGTACATTCAATACTTTCCCAAACCAGCCGAAAAACCGATTATCGCTGATGAAAAGAAAATTTACTTTTGGCAACGGATAAATCAAATCAATATTAAAACTGTTGAAAAATTATTTAAAAAAATCGGATTTAATGAAATCCATATTCATAAAGCGATTGATCCGAAGCACAAATTTGTTGAACCCTCAAAACAGATAAACAATAAAATCACTTATTCTACTTGGTATGATAAAAAAGAGGATATGATAGCAGACATACAAAATGCCGGCATTTATGTCGCTCCACGATTGTATGAAGGTATCGGCATGAGCTTTTTAGAAGCCATGGCTATGGGTAAATGCGTTGTTGCCCCCAACTATCCAACTATGAATGAATATATTAGCAATGGTGAAACAGGTATTTTGTACGATATTAAAAGGCTAAAACCTTTAACACCTTTTAACACTCAAAAAATTGCACAGCAAGCTTATGAATACATAAAATCAGGCTTTGACAGGTGGGAAAAAGAAAAATTTAACATCCTTACTTGGATTGAAGAACCGATTAAAGTTGATTGTAAAAAGTTAATTAAAGCCAGAACGGCTGTTTATAGATATAAAATTCTGGGGGTTTTGCCTTTTTTAACTGTTAAAAAAAGTTTTCAAAAAACAGGGTATTTATTATTTGGTGTTATTCCTTTTTATCTCTTAAAACAAAAAGAAAATACACGCATCCACGCCCTTTTCAGCATACCATTTTTAAAAATAAAACTAAAAAAAGGCGGAAAAAACGTATCATATTCCCTCTTTAATTTTGTAATATTAAAAATTTCAAAAAAAGGAAGCCCCTATCTTTAACCATTTTTTTAATAGCATCATTCAATCCACAACATACGATATATTTCTTGAATAAATTGATATTTTGAGATAAGATAAAATTGAAATATATTTGGAGATAGAATGAAAAAATATTTAATTACAGGGGTTTCAGGTTTTGTTGCTGAATACATGGTCGCCTGTTTAAAGGCCCATGAACCAGATTGTGATATTTTAGGTCTTGCCCGTAAAGATGAACCGCCCCATCTTGATATACGTTATCAAAAAGTTGATTTAACAGATAAAGAAAAAGTCTTAAACACTATATCCGACTACCAACCGGATTATATCATCCATTTGGCAGCCATCAGCTCTGTTGCCCAAAGTTGGCAAACACCGGATGTTTCTTTTTTAAATAACACTACCGGCTTTTTAAATTTAGCAGAAGCCGTTCGGATAAACGGATTAAAAACCAGAATTTTAACGGTTGGCTCTTCTGAGGAATATGGACGCTATCAAGTTGCAGTAAAAGAAGATTTTAACCTATACCCCAAAAGTCCTTATTCTGTTGCAAAAGTTGCTCAAGAATACTTATCCAAACTCTATGTTGATCGGTTTGATTTAGATATTGTTATGACGCGTTCGTTTAATCATATCGGCCCCAAACAAAACATTAAATTTGCCATACCGTCATTTATTAACCAGTTAGTTGCCATTTCTGAAGGAAAAAGTGATAACGTTATCAAGGTCGGTAACATTGAAGTTATCCGAGATTTTATGGATGTTCGCGATACGGTAGAAGCTTACTGGCAAATCTTACACAAAGGCGAAAAAAGAGCTGTTTATAACGTCTGTTCCGGTATCGGTATTAAATTAAGGGATATTATAGAAATTGTAGCACAAGAATTAGGTATTTCACCTAAAATTGTTGTGGATAAAACAAGATTAAGATCCAATGAAATTCCCTATATTGTGGGTGATAACTCCCGTCTCAAAACAGAACTGGGATGGGAGGCTTTGTTTACATTAAAGGACACAATTTCAGATATCATTAAGTATATTAAAACAACATCTCAGTCTTTAAAGGATTAAAATGATAAAAGTGCTTTTTGTTTGTCTTGGTAATATTTGTCGCTCGCCCATGGCTCATATGATGTTTCAGCATATGGTGGATGAAAAAGGGCTTTCCCACTTGTTTGAAATTGAATCTGCCGGTACAGAAGAATATAACTCTCTTTATAAAGCCGGCATTCATCACGGCACTAAAGAAATTTTAAGGCAAATGCATATCCCTTTTAAAGAGCATATTTCCCGCCACTTTAAAAAAGCAGATTATAAAAAATACGATTACATTTTGGCAATGGATGCCTCAAATGTTTATGATATTAAAAATACCGTTCAAGAAGATACGGAACATAAAATTTTTCGTCTGATGGATTTTACCCCCTCTCCGCGTGATGTTAAAGACCCTTGGTATACCGGCAATTTTGATGAAACATACTGGGATATCTATGAGGGGTTGAATTGTTTTTTTGAATATCTAAATAATCAAAAAAAGGAGCAAAAAAATGTTTAAATTTTTAGGAGCAATACTTATGACCGGCCTTATTTCAACAACAACACTCGCCAATCAAACGGGCGATATTACTTTTCCGTTTCCGGATAAACTTTATAAATCCACGTTAATGCATGCCATTAATATGCGTAAATCCACAAAATCTTTTTTAGATAAAGAAATTGATGATAAAACGCTCGGAACACTTTTGTGGGCCGCTTATGGGGTCAACAGATCCACCGGAGAAAGAACCATTCCAACAGCTATGAATAAAAAAGATTTAGATATTTATGTCGCAAGAAAAGACGGCACCTTTAAATATGATGCCGATAATCATAAATTAAAACGTCTTTCAACAGAAGATATTCGCCCTCTTTTTAATACACAAGAATATATGGCAAACGTTCCCGTCGTTCTTATTTATACCGGCAGTATGGAAGATTATGCCGTCATGCATGCAGGCTCAGCTTATCAAAATGTTGCCTTATTTACCGTTGCGGCCAATCTTGGCAATGTCGTTCGCGGTTACTTTGATAAAGAGGCTGTAAAAAACAAGCTCTCTTTATCTAAAGAGAGCCGTGTTATTATTTCTCAAGCTATCGGTTATAAAGCTGATTAACCTAAGCTTTTATACCATTTATAAAAATCTTTAATCCCTTGTTTTAGGTCAATTTTTGGCTCCCAACCAAGGGATTTTATTTTTGTGGCATCCATCATTTTACGAGGAGTGCCGTTCGGTTTAGAGGTATCGTAAGAAATTTCTCCTTTAAAATTAACGGCTTTTTTAACCATCTCAAACAAATCTCTCAATAAAATATCATCCCCTTTTGTAATATTGACATGCTCACCAATATCTGAATAATCTTTATTTTGCATCAGATAAAAACAAGCATCAGCCAAATCATCTGAACACATCAATTCCCGATAAACGGAACCATCTCCCCACAAAACAACCTTATCTTGATAAGCCCCTACTTCATTTAATGCTTTTTCAATACTGGCATTATCATCTAAATCAACTTTGGCATCTATACCCCAACCGAGTTTATAACGCATTAAATCCTTTTTAATTGCCTGAAAATCACCTTTACTCAGCAACTTTGCTAAATGAAAACGTCGCATAATCATTGGCAATAGATGGGCTGTTTCCATATTAAAATTATCGCCAATGCCATACTGATTAGTCGGCATAACGCTGATAAAGTTTGTACCATACTGCTCGTTGTAATATCGGCAAAGTTTAATGGCTGAAATTTTAGCTAATGCATATGCCTCATTGGTACTTTCTAGCGAACCCGTCAGCAAACAATCTTCTTTCATAGGTTGTGGAGCAAGACGCGGATAAATACAAGATGACCCCAGATTTAAAAGTTTTTTTACCCCTGTTTGATAGGCACTATGTATCACATTAGAAGCAATCATAATATTTTGATAAATAAATTCAGCAGGATATGTTTTATTGGCTAGGATACCACCAACTTTTGCCGCAGCTAAAAAGACATAATCAGGCTTTTCCTTTTCAAAAAAAGCAAGCGTTTGGGCCTGATTTGTTAGGTCCAGTTCCGTATGATCTCTTGTAATGATGTTCTTAAAACCTTCTTTTTTCAAGCGTCTTAAAATTGCAGAGCCAACCAAACCGTTATGCCCGGCAACATAAATTTTATCATTTTTTTTCATCTTAACTCTCCAAAACAGGCACAATCCTATACCCATTGTCTTTTAAAAGTTTTTCTCTCTTAGCTAAATCAAAATCATTTTCAACCATTTCTTTGCAAAGAGCTTCCAATGATGTTTTAGGTTTCCATTTTAACAGTTTTTGTGCTTTAGACGCATCACCGCATAAAAGATCCACTTCCGCCGGTCTGAAATATCTGGGATCTACTTCAACAACAACCTTTCCTGTTTTTTTATCAATGCCTTTTTCATTGACACCTTTGCCCTTAAATACAATATCCATATCCAACTGCTTAAAGGCCATTTTTACAAAATCTCTGATGGAGGTTGTTACACCCGTTGCCAAAACAAAATCATCTGCTTTTTTATGTTGCAAAATTCGCCACATACCTTCAACATAATCTCTGGCATGACCCCAATCGCGTTTAGAATTTAAATTTCCAAGATAAAGTTTTTCTTGCAATCCGAGCTTAATTCTAGCCGCTGCCATGGTAATTTTACGGGTTACAAACGTTTCACCCCGACGCGGACTTTCATGATTAAATAAAATACCGTTAGAGGCAAACATGCCAAAACTTTCTCTGTAATTCACCGTTATCCAATAACCGTACAACTTAGACACGCCATAGGGGGAACGCGGATAAAAGGGCGTTTTTTCGGTCTGCGGTGTCTCTTGTACAAGGCCATAAAGTTCTGAGGTAGAAGCTTGGTAAAACTTTGTTTTTTTATCTAGTCCGGAAATCCTTAAAGATTCCAACAAACGCAAAACACCCATTGCATCCGTATTGCTTGTAAATTCCGGACAATCCCATGAAACTTTAACATGACTTTGGGCTGCCAAATTATAAATTTCATCCGGCTCAATTTTCTCTACCAAATGCACTAAGTTAAGAGCATCTGTCATATCGCCATAATGCAAAAAGAAACGTGCATCCTCGTTGTGAAAATCCTCATAAATATGGTCAATTCGGCCGGTATTAAAAGAAGAAGAACGTCTTTTTAAACCATGTACTTCATATCCTTTTGAAAGAAGAAACTCTGCTAAATAAGAACCATCTTGTCCCGTAACGCCGGTGATTAAAGCTTTTTTTGCCATATTAACTCCTATTCATTTTTTAAAAACTCTTTAACTTCTTCAGGTCCTGCAACTTGCACGACCTGTGCATTTTTTAAAAACAACACTTCTTGTGCTAAGGCATAATCATTACCGCCTTTAAAAGTTTTATCTCCAAAAAAGATTATTTTTTCATCAGGATATAAGCTTCTTAAATGATGAGCAACCTGCTCTTTACCATATCCTTTGGGTGTGATATCCAAAGAAATCATACCTCCGATAGAAATATCATATTCAGGGAATAATAAGAGCAATTCTTCCCTTATTTTTTCGCGTTCTTTAGCCTTTTTGTCATAGGCAAAATAAAGCTCTCTTTGTTCATAGGGACAATTTCTGCCTAAAACGGAAAAATTTATCATCCCGTCTCGTTTTTCAATAAAATTATCAAACAATTCTCCGGTATATGCCGTATTTTTGCGATAACCATTTAATTTTTCAATAAGTTTTAAATTTTCTTTAAACTCATTTTTATAAACGACTTCACCTTTTTTCCAAAGAACATTACCCATAGAGCAATAAATTCCCTCAAAGGCAAACATCGCCTCTTTAGAAATCTGCTCCGTTACCTTTTTAAAATCAGAACCTGTCGCGATAAAACATTTTTTACCTTTAGCCCATGGAATAAAAAAATCCTCAAAATCCTTTGTCATAGGCAAACGTGGCGGCGTTAACGTACCATCCAAATCAAAAACATACAACGTCATAAAATACCCTTTTTATTTTTTCCAATCCGCTAAAATCCAAGAAGAACTGTTTGCCTTATTTTCACCACCGACACCAAAGGCTAACTCTACATTGCATTCATTACAAACGGCACATTCCGGAATATTCTCTTTTGTTCTATCTCCGCCATTGGCAAAAACAAGTCTGTCATTCGGATATTTTTCTCGTGCTTTTTTAATACCGTCAGATGCAGAATTATCACTATCATCAAAAGATAAAACATCTATCACATTTTTCATGTTCTCACAAACGGCATACCGCGTTTTGAAACTCATAAAATTTTTGCCTTTTTTCCGACAGAGCCACTCATCTGAATTTAACAACAAAATCACGCCATCACTTTGTTTGGCGGCTGCTTTTATCATCTCAATATGCCCTTCATGAATAGGATCAAATCCACCGGACACAATATAGTATGTTTTCATTTTTACCCCTTTCTTGCCTATATAGGATATTATGGCTAAAGACCTGTCAAAAAGCAACCCCTATTTTAAAAGAATTATCACCAACACCTCTTATTAACACAAATATACCTTTCAAATCTGCCATCATCATACTTTAATTCTAAGACTTCTCCGAATGGAACAGATTTTAAAAAAGCTCTTCCTTTATTCTGAGTTTCGGTATGATAATAATGATTATCATCTTGATATTTAACAAAATAAAAACGTTTATTTTTCAGCAAAATAACATATTGCACCAGATTATTATCCAAGTACAGATAATAAGCGTTGTTCTTTAAAAACTTTTCTTGAAAAGTACGATACCAACGGGTAAAATTATTTGTATCCGATTTGGCATTAGCATACAGATGATAGGCAACATTTTCGCCACCCCCAAAATCAAGCATCAACTTATTTTCAGGATACACAATATAATCTTTGTTGTTGTTTTGATATTCTTTAAATGCCCAAGTCCAAAAAAAAGGAGCATATTCTAACGGTAGATTTTTAAACTCTGCATAAATAGACATCAAATGTTTTATAAAAGGGCTTTTTTTTTGAACTGCAAAAATACCAGCTGAAATTGAATCTTCCTTTTCTTTTGCTAAAACAAGAGATTTTATCAATAACGGCTCTAGCGACTTATTTAAAACCATATCCGTATCTAAATAAATACCCCCTTCTTGATAAAGAGCCACCAACCGGCACCAATCAGAAACAAAACGCCAATTTTTACTTTGATAAGCTTTTTTAACAAAATCATTAACCGTTACATCACAATTTGTTTCATCCCAACGTTTTATTTCATACGCCGGCATCAACTTTTTCCATGAGGCAATTCTATTTCTCACAACCAAAGGTTCGGGACCACCAAACCAAACATAATGTATCTTTTTCGGTATCGGTGAAAAAATATGCACATGCGTAAAAAAAGAAAGCCCCGCACAACTCACACAAAAAAGGATTAAAAAAACCTTTTTCATTTAAATACTTTCTTTAAAATAAGTGAGTAATTCTTCTTTTAAAGCACTCGGCTTAATATCAAGTGCCATCGCCTCTTCTAGCGAAACCTCCACAATCTCATACTGATTATTCGGTGTATTATACTTAGTCCATTCAGAACCGGTTGGTTTATCTCTAGAGGCCTCATAACACAAGAAGAAATCTACGCTATTTGGTAATTCATCATCATCATAATGAAACAGATATTTGATTGAAAAAACATCACTGCCCGTTTCTTCCTTTAATTCCCGAATAAGAGCCTGTGCCGGTGTTTCTTGTTCTTCAACACCTCCGCCCGGTGTTACATAATAAAGGCGACCTGCTTTAACGCGTTTTATCAACACCAGTTTATTTTCTTTTGAAATTAAAATGGCACGGGCTGATTTTCTTTTAACCAAAGAGGTAACTTCTTTTGCATCCGTTTCCATAAAATGTTGTCCGTTTTTAACGGCCAAAATTTCTTTTTGCACCATGGGATGTACTTTTGCATCCGTTGCCGGTAAAAAGCAAACATCCGTATGTTTATCCGGCTCATTATTTTGGATTATTCCCAAATAACTTTTAACTTCAAAGAAAAAAGTTACAATATTATCAAGACATTCCACCATTTTAAAAGATAAATTTTCCGGTAAAACGGTGATATTTAACTCTTCTTTAAGCTCTCTGACAACAGCTGACAAAACGGTTTCGCCCTCTTCCACATGACCAGCAGGCAAAACGTAATAAGAGCCGTATATATTGGCTTCTTTCCGTTTTTGAAAAAGGTAATTTCCCTCTTTTTCTATTAAGAAAACAACCGTTGTCTTTGATAATTTTTTCATCTTAGTCTCCAAAAAACGCCACACTACCTAGTTGTAGCAATAAAAAAAACATTTTACAAGGCAAAATATTATTGACGAATTAAAAAAAAAACTTAAAATTAAACATAAAGGAGTATTATATGATCAGAAACGCTACACTAGAAGATGCAGACGCCATTTTAGAATTGGTAAATTATAACGCAAAACAAGGACTGATGCTCAGTAAATCTCCTTATGCGGTTTATAAGGATATTCAGGCCTACTTAGTCTATGAGGAAGAGGGTAAAATTTTAGGTTGCACCCGCCTTTCTATCGCGTGGAACGATTTGGCAGAGGTTGCCTCTTTGGCG
>CALCTR010000048.1 GCA_937906925.1 uncultured Alphaproteobacteria bacterium | reverse complement strand
TTTAATGAGGGCGTCGCCGTTTTTTTGATTAAATCCTTTGCCACCTTGTCCTTTTAATCTGAGAACGGATTCATCTGTTACGCCGGCTGGTATTTTAATTTTAAGTTTTTTGTTGCCGGTAAGGGTAACGGTTGTTTCACCGCCTGTGGCGGCCAAATCAAACGGAACCTCTAAATGATAGGTAACGTCCGGAGCATCGTTTTGATGAGAGGTTCTACTGTTTTGGTGATGAAAGGCATTGCCAAATCCGCCAAATAAATCTGAAAAATCAAACCCTCCACTGCGTCCACTGAACATGGAGGCTAAATCTTCAGCGCTAAAACCTTGTGTTCGGTGAAAACCATTGCCTGAAAATCCGTTAAAACCACTTCCGTCATAAGCTCCGGCTCCAAAAGGTGTCGGATTGCCATTTGCATCAATTTCACCGTTGTCAAAGCGTTTTCTTTTTTCAGGATCGGATAAAAGCTCATAAGCACCGGTGATTGTTTTAAATTTTTCAGCCGCACTTTTATCTGGATTAACATCCGGATGGTAGGCGCGTGCCAATTTGTGATAAGCTTTTTTAATTTCAGTTGCACTGGCGGATTTTGATACGCCGAGTAATTCATAGGGATTTTGCATTGTGAACCTCTTTAATTTTATGATTATTATTTTATATAATGCCGATTTTTAAAAAAATCTATGGAAAAAGTAAAAAAAATGTTATATTCTTTATTAAATGAAGAATACAAAAGATCTGAATAAATTGATGAAGATTGCTTCTGTGGCCTCTGTGGTAACGGCCATCGGATTGATTTTTGTAAAATTTGTTGCTTATTTCATAACGGGTTCGGTTGCTATTTTATCCAGTTTATTTGATTCGGTACAAGATTTTATGACGTCTGCCGTTAATTATCAGGCAGTGCAAAAATCTGTAGAGCCGGCGGATAAAGAGCATCGCTTTGGTCATGGAAAAGCACAAGCTATCGGTAGTTTAATCCAAGGGGTAATTATTTTTGCAGCAGCAGTATTTCTATTTAAAGAGTCTGTTGTTCGGTTTTTTAATGTGCAACCGATAAAAGAGGTTGGGGTGGGTACGGCGGTAACTTTTTTTGCTGTTATTGTAACAATTATCTTGGTTCGTTTTCAATCGTATGTGATTAAAAAGACAAATTCTTTATCGCTTAAAACAGATAGGGCTCATTATACCGGTGATATTATGATGAATGTCGGTGTGATTGCCTCTATGCTTTGTGCATATTATTTGGAACTTTATATTGTTGATGCTCTGTTTGGTGTCGGAGTTGCTTTTTACTTGTTAATAACGGTTGTTTCTATTGCAAGAGAGGCTGTTTCCATGTTGATGGATACGGAACTTTCAGAAGAAATCAGAGAAAATATTAAGAAAAAAGCATTAGCGTATGAAGAAGTTTATGAGGTTGTGGATTTAAAAACCCGTCTTTCCGGTAGTTGTATGTTTATTCAGTTTACAGCACGGATGAATCCGTTGTTGACGTTGAAACGGGCACATGATGTAACAGATTTTATAGAAGATTCTATTAGAACAGATTATGCCGATTCGCAAATCATTATACATTTAGAGCCATCATTTAAAAAGGGACGGATATGATTATACATGATCAAAAAGAAATTATAGAGGCTTTACTTAATCCGAAACTGTATCCTGCCAAATGGCGAGTTCAAGAGGTTTCGGTGTGTCAGTCGCATATAGCCATTTTGTTTATGGCTGGAGAGTATGTCTTTAAGTTAAAACGAGCGGTCTTAATGTCTGATGTTGATTTTTCAACTCCTGCAAAACGGCGATTAGCCTGTGTACAGGAAATGAAACGCAGTACTGTTTATGCCCCTAATTTGGTTTTAGGTGTACGCTCGGTTCGCCGACTTCCTAACGGGCGGATATGTATAGGAGGACAAGCGGGTGAAGAGGTGGATACTCTTTTGGTCATGCGTCGGATTCAAAAAGAAAATATTTTGGGAAACATTCTACCAAATGAAAATTTTGGTCGGTTTGAAGTAATGGATTTGGCAGAGCAGTTGGCTGAGTTGCATTCTAAGGCTAAACCGTTTCGCACGAAATGGGGGGTTGCATCTGTACAAAAAATTATTTTGGAAACTGAGCGAGTTCTTTCTTGTTTTTGCCCCACCTTATTTGATAAGGCGAAATTAGATGCTTTAATGCAAAGTATGCTAAAAAGTGTTTCTGAAAATGAACGGTTGTTGGCTCTAAGAGCTAAAAGTGGACACATTAAAAAATGTCATGGAGATTTGTTGCTCAGCAATATTGCAAAAGAGGGAGATAAGTATCTCTTTTTTAGTCCGATAGAATATAATGATCAATTGGAATGTATTGATACATTGTATGATTTGTCGTATTTACTGATGGATTTTGAAATGAGAGGGATGCGTAAACTCTCTAATATTCTTTTTAATCATTATTTAGCGTATATGAATGATGTAGAGGGATATCCGCTGTTGCATTTATATCAGTCAATGCGAGCGGCAGAGCGGGCCTCTGTTTGTGCCAAGCGTTCCGTTGTATTAACAGGTTCTGAGAAAAAAGAGGCTATCAGAAGAGCCAAAATCTATTTTAAAATGGCTTGTCATTTTATGACCTCTTATCCTCCCGTTTTGATTGCGTGTGGCGGATTGTCCGGCAGTGGTAAATCGCGAGTTGCCAGAGAAATTGGCGGTTATTTAAATCCGGCACCGGGGGCTGTTATTTTGCGAGATGATATTGTTAAAAAACAAATTAACGGCTGTCCGATTGATCAGCATTTTGATAAAGCTTTTGATACGCCGGTTGTTGAAAGGGTTGTTTATGATGTTTTACGACAAGAGGCAAAAACAGCTCTTTTAAGCGGTTGTGCCGTTATTGTTGATGCTCTTTTTTATGATATTAAAGAACGACAAGCAATAGAGGCGTTGGCAAAAGAATTAAAAGTTCCATTTATTCCTTTATGGATGGATGCTCCTTTTGATGTTCGGTTGGAACGTGTACAAAAACGAAAACGCAATCCCTCAGATGTCAGAACGTTTGAAGACTTGGAAAAACAATTAACGTTGGAAACAGGTCCGGTTAGTTGGACAAAGGTTACAACGGATAAGTCTAGAGAGGAAACGTTAGGAGGTGTTTTAAAAATTTTGAATGAAAAATGTCCGTGGCCTCTTTTGAAAATGTCTTAAAGTCGGTGGTGTATTTTTTGTCTTTGTGGTAAGAAGTAAAAAAAATTAAAAAAAATAAAAAAAAGACTTGCTATTTAATTTTTTTTAGTGTATAAGTACTTTCATAAAAGATGCACCCGTAGCTCAATTGGATAGAGCATCTGACTACGGATCAGAAGGTTGTAAGTTCGAATCCTGCCGGGTGCGCCATCTAAAACCTCGTTTTACGAGGTTTTTTTATGCCTTTTTATGCACTTGTCAGGTATTTGATGCGGTAAAAACTCTTGTATTAGCGGTAAGAAAATATCTATATATTCCGGATGAATTTTTATAAGTGTTTGATAAGCATTCAGTTGTTTATCCGGTTTTGTTAATCTGGCACACTCCCAATCTATCAGAGTCTGTATATAATCTTTTCTTGTTTTTTTGATGGTGTTGTTAAGATGGTGTCTGCTGTGAGTTGTGTGTATTTTTTGAATATTAGATACATCAATCCAAAAAGCCAAATATAAAAAAACTTTATCTAAGTCGTGCAGATATCCTGCGAGAGTGTTTTTTTGACAGAGTCTCTTTTCAACAGTTAAAAAGGCTTTTTTATGACGTAAAGTATATCCAATATATGAGAATCGTAGCTGAATTTTATGAAAAAATTTATTTTTCATCATCAAAGATAAGACCTCGTCCTTCTTGTACGCTTTTGCCTTGCAATAAATGTTTTTTGACATTGCGTCTTAAAGAAGTATCTTCCGGTAAATTGGCGAGCGAAAAATCAGGACTTGATTTTTGCATATTAAATAAAAATCTGTAAAAATCATCTCCGGTATCTTCTTCATAAGGTGGAAGTAATAAAAAAAGGCTTTGGAAATACATGATGTGCCTGTCTTTGGTTAAAAATTCACCCATTTGAAGACTGAGTAACCAAGAGTGGCACCGATAAATAATTTTTTGAATATCCGGAAAATATTTTTTGAGTGATTTTTTAGCTTCTTTTAATGAGTTATCTACAGATTTTGGCTCTAACCGACCATGTCTATCAATGTGGATGTTGATACAGATATCCCCCGGTTTTATGAGAATATTTTTTTTATTTGTTTTTATTTTTTCATCAGCACTGAGAATGGTTTTATTCCCTTTTTTATCTTTGACAATAACAAAAGGGTCATGGTAGCAAGAAAATTCAAATTGCAATCGGCCGAATTTTATCAATAGTTGTCTAACGAAACGAATTCCCCAAGCTAAAGAGCCGTAACTGATACCGTTTATTTTATAGAGATTTAGTCCTCGTATAAAAGTTTCATGCATGCCGATGATTTGATGTTCTCGTTGTTTTTTATCTAATCCTTTTAAAGCCTTTTTGTGCCGACTGACACCACTTAATAAAACAAGGGCGGAGATATCCGTTCTAGGTGGAGTTGCCTTCCAATATTCTATTTCTAAAAAGTCATCAGCTTCAGAGTCAAAAGAGATGTATTTTATTAAAAGAGCGGCTTTTTTTAAAATTTTATTTGTTTTAAATTCCTCAATTAATTTTAAACAATGATTGTAAAAATCAGTTTCTTCTTCTAAATTATAAAATTTAAAAGCAGCGTCTAATTCTCTTTTTGTAATAACGGATTGTCGCATATCTATGCAATCAATGTATTTTTTAAATGTTTGTGGAATTGTTTTTAAATTGAGTTCTTTTTGAATATCTGTAAGCAACATTGCCTGTCTCCTTTAGGCTGATATTTAGGAAGTATAATTAAAAAAATATTTTTCTGTCAATAAAAATAAATTGTATTCAAAAAAAAATAGATATAGAATTAATTGGTGATTTTTATTGGAGTATAAGGATGAAAGTTTTAGTTTTAAAAAATAAAGAAGAAGTGGCTCGTTTTGCTGCCGGTGAAATTATTGAAAGTATTCAAAATTTTAAGCCATCAAAAGAAAAACCGTTTTTTGTTTTAGGCTTGCCGACAGGTTCAACACCGATACCTGTGTATGAATTGCTTGTAAAGGCTTTTCAAAACAAGGAGATTTCCTTTAAAAACGTGGTTACTTTTAACATGGATGAATATAAAGGCTTGGACGTTGATCATAATCAAAGTTATCATTATTTTATGAATCAAAATTTGTTTGATTTTATTGATATACCGAAAGAACAAATTCATATTTTAGACGGTGTTTCATCAAATCCTGATGAAGAATGTGCATCTTATGAAGAAAAAATCAAAAGCTTCGGCGGTATAGATATTCAATTGGCCGGTATCGGTGAAAATGGACATTTGGCTTTTAATGAGCCGGGGACAGATTTTGATACGCTTACTCATGTCCAAAAATTGACAGATGATACCATAGAAGTTAATTCTCGTTTTTTTGAAAAAGTATCAGATGTTCCGCAATATGCTTTGACAATCGGGTTAAAAACGATTTTTGATGCCAAAAAAGTTATTGTTTTGGCAACAGGAAATAAAAAAGCAAATGCCGTTTATTCAAGCGTCAGAGAAGAGGTGTCAAAATCTTGTCCGTCATCAATGTTGCAAAATCATATAAACGCTGTTTTTGTTTGTGATGCTGAGGCGGGTGAAAAACTATCTTTAAAATAAAACTTGACAAAACAAAAAAATGGGTGTATCCTCTTATCTAAACAGGTAGGAGGATTTTTTTTATGAAACGTAAAATACTAATTTCTCTTTGTTGTATCGGTGCTGTTATGTATTTCGGTAGAAATAAAGAAAAAGAAACGGATATGGCAAGAGAGGCTGAATTAGATCAACCGGCGACTCTTTTAACATGTAATACCAGAAGACATATGGGCTGTGTTTATGCCAGTATGACGCTTGATACGGATGGTGATCTTTCAACGCCGGAATACTGGGGTTTTAATGTTTTTGAAAATAATGCCATTTCTGAAAGTGCTGTTAATCAATATAAAAAAGAACTTGATAAATTAAGACCGGGATCTAAGGCAACGCTTAGAACTTGGGTTAATCTCATCGGTAATGTCGGTAGATATTAATAATAAAAATCTTGTATTCTCTCTAAATAATGGTTACACTGAAATCGTTATTTATTTAATAAGGGGGAAGTAAGATGATAGATAAAGATGAGCTTTATATTGTTCCAAAACGTGATAGTAAAACAAAGCAATTTATAGGATATGAGGTGCGAAACGCCTTTGGACCTGTTAAAGGCAAGGATGGTAAACCTGTTGTTTTAAAAGAACAAAAAAATTTTTATGCCTTTGATAAAAATGAAGATTCGCATCCGACGAAAAATGCTCCTGATGGAATTTATGCTTTAGCAACACACGATTCGGATAATTATACGTTTCATTATCAGGTAAAATATGGTAAATGTAATTGGAAAATTTCGGAATCGGAGCATACAAGAAATAAAGAACCGGAATTGTTTTTTGTTCCTAAAAGTGAAAAAGGTTCTTTTTTAGGGTATGGGATTCGCCAATATGATGAAGCCGAGGGAAAGGTGGTTTCAAGAGGGACGGTTGCCCCTGAAAATGTTTCTTATGAACGCAGAAAAGACGGACGCGTTAATTGTATCTATAAAGATAGACGGGTAGATGGTATGATAAAAGAATATCATATTGAAACGGTTTCTCTGGCTGAATTTGAAAAAAGGCCGAATGCCCGTTTTGAAGAAAATGGCAGTGTTTTATCTCGTTTTGCGGCAGATATTACAAATGAACCGGATAAAATTTCTACTTATAGTATAGAAAAATCACAATTGAGATAAAACTAAATAACAAAAAACACCCTCTAAAAGTAGAGGGTGTTTTTACCATGATAAAAATTACCCTAAAAATGCAACAGCATTTGCAACCGTATCGGCAGTAGATACGTTAATAGAACGAGCATCCGGTGCAATACGCTTAATAAGACCGGATAAGACTTTCCCATTTCCGCATTCAATAAAATCGGTGATGCCCTTAGCTGTCATATATTCAACGGATTCGGTCCATCTGACGGAACCTGTTACTTGACTGACAAGTAAGTCCTTGATTTTTTCAGCATTGCTTTCAGCTTCGGCTGTGATATTGGCGATAATCGGCACTTTGGGTGTTACAATGGGTGTTGTTTTAAGTATCTGAGCCATTTTTTCACCGGCTTCTTTCATTAATGGTGAGTGAAAACCACCGGATACAGGTAGTTTAACAGATTTTTTTGCTCCCATTTCAGCTGCTTTTAAAATAGCTCTCTCAATAGCCTCGTTATGACCGCTGATCACAACTTGTCCGGCACAGTTGTCATTCGCAATAAAGCATGAAGAATCGTCTGTTGAAGCTGTATGTACCAATTGTGCGACTTCTTTTAAAGACAATCCTAAAACAGCAGCCATTGCTCCTGGATTTTTTTGACTGGCTTCTTGCATATAAGTACCGCGTGCTTTTAATAATTGTGCGGTATCTGTAAGGTTTAATGCCCCAGCGGCACAAAGGGCGGAATATTCACCGAGAGAATGCCCGGCAACAAAAGTTGCAATGTCGCTTAATTTTTTACCGGATTCTTTTTCAATGGCACGCAAAGCCGCAATGCTGGTTGCCATAATGGCTGGCTGAGCATTTTGTGTTTGTGTCAGTTCTTGAATATCGCCCTCAAACATCAGCTTTGATAAAGAAAAGTGCAGAGCATCATCCACTTCTTCAAAAACGTCATGAGCAACACTAAAGTTGGTGTCCAAATCCTTTCCCATGCCGATAGACTGAGAACCTTGACCTGGGAAAACAAATGCGATAGTCATAATTTTTATCCTTTCTCAAATAAATAGTGTAAAAAAGTTTTCTTGATTATACACATTCTTAAAAAAAAATAAAGTGTTAATTTTCTTGTAATTGATTTTTAAATCATTTATAATAAGTTTATGTCTTTGATAAAGTCTATTGCAACGGTAGCTTCCGGAACGGCACTCAGTCGGGTTGTCGGTTTTATTCGTGATGTTTTGATTGCCAGATTTTTGGGTGCCAGTATGATGGCTGATGCCTTTTTTGTGGCACTCAGATTTCCAAATTTATTTCGCAGTTTGTTTGCAGAAGGAACGTTAAATGTTGCCTTTGTTCCACTCCTGTCAGGTGAAATTCAGACAAAAGGTAAGACAAAAGCTCGTGTGTTTGCCAGAAATGTTTTTAGCTTTTTGTTTTATGTCCTGTTGCTATTTACCGTTTTGGTAGAAATTTTTATGCCGGATGCCATGTTTATTTTAGCTCCCGGATTTGATAAAATAACAGGTAAATTAGAATTAACAACGGCTCTTAGTCGTATCACATTTCCTTTTTTGATTTTTGTTTCTTTGGTTTCCTTGTTAGCCGGTATGTTAAATGCGGTTGGTAAATTTTGGGCGGCAGCCTTTACTCCAACGATTTTAAATTTGACGATGATTACCTCATTGTTTTTAATTACCCCTTTATGGCATGGCGAATATGCTCCTGCCTATGCTTTGTCAATCGGCGTCTTGTTAGCCGGCATTATTGAATTTATCTTTTTGTTTTATCATATCAGAAAAGCAGGTCTTTTAATTGGCCTTATTTCTCCTGTTAAAGCCCTTTTTCATATGACTCATGAAGTTAAAATTTTATTAAAAAAAATGTTGCCGGGGGTGTTGGGTTCGGGCGTTTATCAAATCAATTTGTTTTTTGATACGTTTTTAGTTTCTTTTGTTGGAGCTGGAGCTATCTCATGGTTGAATTATGCTCATCATCTTTTTCAGTTGCCGGTGGGCATCATCGGTACGGCAGTTGGTACGGCTCTTTTACCCATTTTATCAAAACACATTAAAGCTAATGAATTAAAATCAGCTAATGAGCAGTTAAACAGATCTCTAGAGATATCGGTGGCG
Organism: uncultured Alphaproteobacteria bacterium; assembly: GCA_937906925.1. Lineage (GTDB taxonomy): Bacteria > Pseudomonadota > Alphaproteobacteria > CAAHEQ01 > UBA3637 > RGIG4140. The sequence goes on along the minus strand of CALCTR010000048.1, from coordinate 26,401 downwards.
ATGTCAACCGCTTCCATGATTGGATTGATGCTATTGGCAGAGCCGATTGTCAGGATTTTATTTGAACGGGGTATTTTTACAGCATTGGATTCTCTAAATACGGCACAAGCCCTTATTGTTTTTGCCGTTGGATTGCCTGCCTACATGCTGACCAAAACACTTTCCCCTTTCTTTTTTGCCAGAGGGGATACAAAAACACCTGTAAAAATAGCTGTTTGGGGTGTTATATTAAATATTGGATTCGCACTTGTTTTTATGCAGTTTTGGGGGTATTTGGGAATTGCACTGGCAACAGGCGTTACCGTATGGATAAATGCACTTCAGTATGTTTTTAGGTTAAAAAAACAAGGTTGCGTTTCTTTAGATAATTTGGCTTGTTACAGATTACCAAGAATTATTTTATCTGCTGTTTTAATGGGATTAACCTTGCTTTTGCTAAAAAGCCTGTTTAATTTTTATTTTCCGGATTGGATAAAAGAGAATGGTTTATTATCTATTTGCTTGCTTGGGGTTTTAATTGTCAGTAGTATGGTTGTTTATGCTCTTGCCATTATCTTATTAAAAGGTATCTTAGTTAATGATATAAAAAAATTACTACACCGCTAAAAGAGGGGAAATATGAAAAAAATATTTAAAGTTTCATTAGGGATAACAGGTATTGCTTTAATTGCTTGTGCCGGTATTTTAGCTTTTAACGATATAAAAGAAAAAAAAGGATTTGTTTTTGAGCAAAAAGCGATTCCTTCTACAAATAATATGATAGAAAATGCATTAAAAGGCGTAGAGGGACTTTATATTTCATCTGCCGGTAAAAAAGATGTTGCTGAGGCTTATAAAGACGTTACGGCAGATGCTGTTCCGCATACTTTTGTAGAGCAGATTCCGGAGGATTTTATTGTAACAGATGGTATAGATAAAACTCTTTTTATGAAAATTATGACGGCTCATTTATTAAGAACCAATGAAAAAATTTTAAGAGAGAGAAAAGTTATTTTATTGTTGGAAGAAAAAATGAATGCCAAAAAAGAGTTTACGTCAGAGGAAAAATCATTTTTTGATAAAATGGTTAAAAAGTATGACGTAGAGCATTTAAATGATGACAGAGCTAAAATTCTTGAATTAATTCAACGGGTGGATATTATTCCTGTTTCGTTGGGTGTTGCGGTGAGTATTTGGGCAACAAACTGGGGTCAAAAAAACAGAAAATCCCCCTTTTTTGAACATGGATGGAATAAAGAAACAAAATATGTCCCGATAGAATTTGATGATTTATCTGCCGCAACGGATAGTTTTGCTTTACAATTAAATACACGTTCACAACTGGTTCTTTTGCGGGCAGATAGAAAACGGCAACGAATGTTTATAAATAAAATAACATTCGGGCAAAGTCTGATTGTAAATATGCGTAATTATTTGCACTTTATTCCGACATTTATTGATCAATTAGATTTGATTTATGAATTAGGATATATCAGAGAATTGGATAATGCCTGTTTTAAAGAAGGATGCTTTTTGACAAAATGAAAAAATGGTTATTCCTTCTATTATTTTTTGCTGTATCGGCAAAAGCTGAAACACTCTTAATACAAACAAAAAATGATTTGTTGGTTTTTAAAACAGATATTGCAGATACTGTTGAAAAGAGAGAAAAAGGGTTGATGTTTAAACAGTCAATTCCCGTGGATTATGCCATGACTTTTGTGTTAGAAAGACCGCTTTTAATAGCTATGTGGATGAAAAATACCTATATCCCTTTAGATATGATTTTTTTTGATGAATCAGGTACGGTTGTACACTTAATAGAAAATGCCCGTCCACATGATTTAACGCCTCTCTCGTCTAAGGTTAAGGTAAAAGGGGTTATAGAATTAAATGCCGGCTTAATTAAAAACAATAATATTCAAATCGGTGATAAAATCAGTATAAAAAGATAAAAAAATCCCCGTTTTAAACGAGGATTTTTGTTTTTATTGTGCTTTTTTAGTGAATTTAAACTCTTTGCTTTTACGCTGTAATTCTTGCGTTAAAGCAGATAATTTGCCACCATTTTTATGTAGAAAGGCACTGTATTCATTCCTGTAACTGGTAACCATGCTGACGCCTTCAATCACAATATCGGTAATTTTGTAACTGTTACCTGCTTTTTTTAAACGCCATAAAACGGTTGCCGGTGGGTTATTTTGAATAACACTGGTAACAAAAAATTGTCCGGATTTGGCGGCTTGAGTGCCTGTAAATTCAATTTTTTGCCCTGTGTATAGATTAAATTTATCAGCCCAAGATTTTGTTGCAAAGTCCAAAAATGCGGTTAAAAAAGCATCTTGTTCAGCTTTTGTGGCTTTTTTCCAATAAACGCCGGCAACGTGTTTGCCAACTGTTGCCACGTCTAAATCCTTTGTGAAACGGTCGTAAAAAACTTTAACTTTTTCATCATCACTAATATTGGCACTTAATACATTGGTTATAATATCATTTGCTAAGGTGTCAACAAATTTGATGCCCCCTTCTTGTGCTTTAAGTGGCGTAGAAAGAAAAAATACGGATAAAATAAGTGCAGTTAATTTTTTCATAATAAAACCTCTATTCTTCATCATCAAAATCAAAATCATAGGCGGGCGTCGCAGAAGCTTCCTCTGCTTTGACGGTAGAATTTATTTTCTTTTCTCTGTTTTGGCGATACATGCTTCTGACTGTAGCATAAAAATCCGTAGATGAATTTTTAAGGCTGTCCATAAATTCAATGTTTTCTTCTCGGGTTTGAATAGCATCTAAAGCAACGATACCGTAACGAACACTTGTTTCGTTAATGGGAGAAAGTTCAATGGTTGTTAATGCGGTATTAAAGGCGGATCCTAACGTATCACGAGGATTTGACGGACCTAAAATAGGCCAAACGATATAAGGTTCACTCGTTTGCCATCCCCAAACGGCCAATGTTTGTCCGAAATCATTGGTGTGGACGGGGATATTCATATCAGAAGCAACATCAAATAAACCGCCTAAGCCTAAGAAAGTATTGGCCAAAAAGCGACGTGAAACATCCCAAGCTGCTTTGCCTTCACCTTGTAAAAGAGCATTTAAAAGATAGCCCGGTTGTTTTATGTTGTCAAAAACATTAGAAACACCCGTTCTAACAGGTTTAGGGGTAATGGCTCTATACCCTTGAGCCAATGGTTTTAAAATAGCCGTATCTAAAAGCATATTAGTTGCAAACATAGCTCTGTTAAATGGTTCTATAGGGTCGTTTGCTTCTTCATAAGCTTTAATTTCTTCTGGTGTAACAGGTTTAGTAGCACAACCAGTTGTTAGCAACAAAACACCGACTAATGCAAAAGTTGCTTTTTTAATCACTTTTTCCTCCTTATTTTTTCTCCATCATCAGTTGATGTTCTATTTCGGGCAGGACTTCGTCAACGGACTTGACAAAAGTCAGCAATTTCATCTGATGTGGTTTGACAAAGCCTTCACCGACCATTTCAAATAAAAATTGTTGGAGTGTGTTATAAAATCCGTCAATATTAACAACAATAATAGGAGATTTGATAATGCCGAGTTGGCGAAGAGTTAAAACTTCAAACAATTCATCCATTGTACCGAATCCGCCGGGGAGAATGGCAATGGCATCTGCCTGATCAACCATGGAAACTTTTCGTTGTGCCATTTTATCCCAAACTTCAAATTCGGTTGCTTTTTGAGCAATCTCTGCTGGTTTTTCAATATCATAAAGTTCTCTGATTGTCGCACCGATAACATATCCGTTTTCAGAAAAGGCACCATCAGAAACGGCCCCCATCAATCCGGTTGTACCGGCACCGTAAATCAATTTTATTTCTTTTCTTGCTAAGATTTCACCTAAACGATGGGCTTCTTGCATATAAATGGCTTTTCTTCCGGAACTTGCACCGCAAAAAACAGCTACAGAATTTAGTGTGGTCATGTTTTTCCTTGATTTTAAAAATATTTTATTGCTACAATAGAGAATATATGTATAATGAGAAAAGGTCAAGTTAAATCTTAAGGGGATGAGTATGAAAAATTCGTTTTTTTTCTTGAGTATACTTTTTTTAACACTGGGGGCAAATGCACAGGAATCTGTCCCTCTTTTTGATGAGATTCCTGTTTTTGAAGAAAATGCAGCGTCAAAGAATACTGATAAAGAGGGTATACTGATGGAGCAACCTAAACAGGAAACGCCTCAAAAAGAGGTGTCCAGACCAAACCTTGGGCGAAATGCTGTTCCTCTAACATCCCTTAGATTAGCCCCTTTCCCAGATGTTACAGTTGATTTGGATCCATCACTCAGACCTCCTGTACAAGAAAAGAAGTTTGAAGAAAAAGTTATTTCCGAAGATGATATTTTGAAAAGAAGTACACCATTGACCATGACGGAGAAATCCGAAACGGCTGACGCCTATTTGCAACGTTTAATTGATGAACGGCGACTTAAGATTGCAGCTGGTGCAGGTAAATATCAAAATCCGCTAGGTTTAAGATATGATGTGGATGGTTTTTTAATTGCCAGTATCGGTTTGGGTATGATGCCGGATGAGGTGGAAGATATTTTACAAGGGCAGGATTATATTTTGACGAAGGTAGATAAAACAATACCGCCCTCTTTATCCGTCCAATATGAAAAAGATTGTCGTTTAACCAAAAAACTCTATGTACCGGCAGAGATTCGTGCCTGTATTTTTGATATGTCGCAAGAAGAGGAAACGAGATATATCAAAAAGATGACTTTTGAACGAGTCCAATCAAGAGAAACCATAGAGGTTGATTTTACATCTTTAGCAACTGAGAATTTATCTTATCGGATTTCTTATAAAAGCAAAGGCGACTCGTCTTTAGGCAGTTCTTATCGGCATCGGATGATGAAAGAAAATCGCAAAAAAGAATTTTGGAATCTTGTTTTTGCTGTTTACGGATTGCCTGATGACAATGAAAAAGTCATTTGGGGGAATGAAAATACCTCTTTCTTTAAAGCAAAAATGCAAGGATCGGCATATGATGCGTATTTAACATTAGAAAGTTCCCAGTTACAAAATGAAGATTATTTTAAATGGGAAGACAGCTTGAATGAAATGCAAAAAATAACCACATTTCATTTCGTTTCACAAGAAGATATTTTTGACGAATAATCAGGCGGGGGATTAAAAAATGGGCGTTGATATTTCAAGGTATCTGATTAACTATAGCAAAAAGGTTGAGGATGGAGAAATTGGGGCTTTGGTTGGTCGGGAGACTGAGTTAGAGCGTTTAATTCATATTTTGCTGAGAAGCACAAAAAACAACCCTGTTGTTATCGGAGTGAACGGTATCGGTAAAACGGCACTTCTTGAGGGGTTAATTGCTTTTATGGCCTCATCTGATGCTCCTGATTATTTGCAGGAAAAAGAAGTTGTTGGTATAGATATTGCCCAAATTATGATTGATACCTCATCAGAAGAAGAATATGCCGATCTTGTTAAAAAAGTTATGCAGCATATTGTAGATACTGATGGTAAAAAAGTTCTTTATGTTAAAGATATCTCTTTATTGGTTAATATGGATACGGCACCTGAAAATAAAGAACCGGCTAAATTTCTAAAATTATGTTTAAGCAACGGTCAAATTAACTGTTTGATTGAAGCTGAAACACAGTCTTTTGTCAGTTATATGGAAAAAGACAATGTTGTTATGGGCCAGGTGCAAAGACTATTGCTTGAAGAGCCGACCTTGCAAGAAAGTATAGAAATCGTTACTTCTTTAAAGGATAAATTTGAAAATCATTATAATGTTGTTATTCCTGATGAAACGGTAACGGTTGCTTGTCAGTTGGCAAACAGATACGTTAAACAAAGAGCTTTTCCGGCAAAGGCATTGGATTTGTTAGATGATGCGGCCTCTTTATTGATGATTGATATTGCCAAAGGTGAGGTGGAAGAAGAAAACAACACTGTTACGGTTGATTTTTGCAATCGGATTATTTCGGCATGGACGGGTATTCCCGTTGAAAAAGTTGATGCTGAAGATAAACAGCGGTTGGCAAATGCGGAATATTATTTAAAGCAACGAGTTATTGGACAAGATAGTGCAGTTGTGGTGGTAGCCAATGCTTTAAGGCGGGCAAGGTCTGGTTTGCAAGATCCTAATAGACCGATAGGTTCATTTTTATTTATCGGTACGACAGGTGTTGGTAAAACAGAGTTAGCTAAATCTTTGGCAGATTTTATGTTTAATGATGAAACAGCTTTGTTACGCTTGGACATGAGTGAATACATGGAGCGTACCTCTGTTGCAAGAATGATAGGTCCGCCTCCGGGAACACCTGGGTTTGAAGCTGGTGGATTATTGACCGAATCGGTACGTTTACGGCCCTTTCAGGTAATTTTGTTTGACGAAATTGAAAAAGCACATTTAGACATTTTAAACTTGATGCTTCAGTTGCTAGATGAAGGCCGTTTGACGGATAGTAAGGGGGTTACGGTTGATTTTAGAAATACCATCATTATTTTAACCTCTAACGTGGGAGCTAATTTGCCCAGCTATCAGCGTGTTGAAAAGTTAAGTGAATATTTTAGGCCGGAATTTTTAAACCGTTTGGATGATATTGTTTCTTTTCACCAATTAACAGAAGAACATTTGCGTGCTGTTGTTGAAATTCACTTAAATAAATTATTAAAACGGGCTAAAGGTATCGGTTATAATGTGGTAGTTGCCGATTCGGCAAAAGATTGGTTTGTTGATGAAGTCTTTACCTCAAAATTTGGTGTGCGTGCTTTAAAACGTTTGATTCAAAATCAGGTTGAAAATCCGCTCTCTTTTTTGATTATGCAAGATAAGATAAAACCGGGTCAGGATGTCTTTTTAAACGTAGATAAAACAGGTAGAAAACTGCAGATTTATTCTAAGGCTAAAAAGAAGAATCAGGAGCAGTTAATTGCAAACGATTATCAGGTTGAAATGGATGAACAAGAATCTGATTCTGGCGAATAAATTAATTGATTGGTTTTATCAAAATGCAAGAACCATGCCTTGGCGTACGATTGGCGGGGCACATAAGAATGCTTATGAAGTTTGGATTTCGGAAATTATGTTGCAACAAACAACCGTTAAAACCGTTGAAAGTTATTTTCCCAAATGGATGCAGCGTTTTAAAGATGTTGAAACATTGGCTAATGCTGATATAGAAGATGTTTTGCTGTGCTGGCAGGGATTGGGATATTATACACGTGCCAGAAAAATACATGAATGTGCCAAAGTTTTGATTGAAAAATACGGTGGAGAATTACCAAAAAGCAGAGAGGCATTGTTAAAGTTACCGGGGATAGGTCCTTATAGTGCTTCAAGCATTATGTCTTTTGCTTTTAATATGCCGGAAACAGTGGTTGATGGTAATGTTATACGCGTTGTTGCAAGGTTATATGGTATTGAAACACCGGTTACGAAAGAAGAAATTTTTAAATTGGCAACACCTTTAACACACATGGAAAAGCCGGCTGATTATGCCTCTGCCATTATGGATTTGGGGGCAACGGTATGCATGGCACAAAATCCAAAATGCCTATTGTGTCCGTGGCGTGAAGATTGTATAGCCTTTCAAAAAAAACTGACGGATAAAATTCCCCTTATTAAAAAACCGGAGAAAAAACAAGTAGAAGGATTTGTTTATTTGATTAAAAATGATAAAGGAGAATATTTTATTCAAAAAAGGCAAGAAAAAGGCTTGTTACATGGGTTGTATGAGTTTTTGTGGACGCGTGAATTGACTCCTCTTTTTGATGATATGGGCGAAAGTAAAAATGAAACAGTATCGCATACGTTTACACATTTTCATTTAACACTTCATGTGATACACTTGAATAAAAATAAAGCACCAAATAAAGAAGGTATTTTTGTGCATCCTAAAAATTTCGGGAAATATCCGTTTTCAACTTTAATGAAAAAAATTATTAAATTATTGCCTGATTGACAACACGACCTTTTTAATGCTAAACAGTACTCTTTAAAATGGATAGGGTTAAATGTTTCAGATTAAAAGAGATGATTTTTCAATCAGAGAATTTTGTCTTTCGGATTATAAAGTACTTTTAAAAATTGCTGATGCGATTAATCAGCAAGCACAAACGCACAGCGGATATCAATCTTTTTATGCTTTTCAAGCGTCAAAAGAACAGGTGGACTATAATGATTTCTTGCAAAAACATACAAAAGACTTTTTGCTTAAAGCTCTGAACGAAAAAAACACAATTCCCAGAAAAACACATCGGATGGCTTTATGTGATGGGAAAAATAATTTAATCGGAAATATCACTGTTGATATGATACCATCTACAGATGAAACGGGCAACCTCATCTATGGTGATATCGGATATTTTATTGATCCTAAGCATGGTAGAAAAGGATTGATGAGCAAAGCATTAACGTATGTACTTGGTATTTATTTTCAATATTATGATACAATGGATGTAACGGTCCATCCCAATAATTTATATTCTATTAAAATGCTACAGCGTTTTAATGCAAAAGTTGTTGATTTTAAAAAAGAAAGTATTTATAATCAAGAGCCGAGAATGGTTTTAAAAATACAAAAATCTGATTTTGAAATTTCGCAAAACCCAATTTATGTTACAACGCAAAATCCGATGAAAAGAAAGAGCGAAAGAGGACGGATAAAAAATGTTTAGCGATGCCAATTTACCTGAACCTGATTTTATTTTAGAAATAGAAAAAGAGCCAAACCTGACGTTTATAAATGAAAATGATGGCATATTTTTTTGTGATAAATTCACGCAAGAACGCAAAATCAGAACATATGTTTATCAAATGCTTTTGAATGCCAAGCAATTTTTGCCAAATGGCTATTATTTCAAGATCTATGAGGCTTACAGACCGCTTGCAGAGCAAAAAAAATTATGGGATATGGTTGTTGAACGTATAAAAAAAGAGTATCCGTTTTTAAATCCTGAAACAGAAGAGTTTATCGCTAAATGTGATGTTTTTTGTGCTAATCCGTATCGGCAGGGCAGTGGTCATCAAAGTGGGGCTGCAGTTGATATAACTTTGTGTGATATTAATGCAAAAGAGTATGATATGGGAGGTGAAGTTAGGGGATTTAACCAAATGGCCGATTTTGATTATCCGGTTAATGAAATGGCTAAAAAAAACAGGCAGATACTTAAATCAGCCCTTGAGAAATCCGGTTTTGTAAATTATCCGGCAGAGTGGTGGCATTATTCTTTCGGTGATAGATTGTGGGCTAAATTAACAGGCTCAAAAATAGCGATTTTTGGGAGGTTAAATGATTAAGAATTTGTTTCATCGGGTTAAAACATTTGTTTTTGAAAATTTTATTGCCGGTTTAAAAAGCACAAATAAAATGGAAAAAAATGTTTCCTTGTTGTACTTGTATATCTTTTTTATCCGGATGAATATTGCTTTGCCGGTTGAAATTTTGTTTTTTGCTTCTTTGTCAGATTCTTATGCCGATGCGATGAAAATATTTTTTATTGTTTATATAACGGCAACATTGTTGGGCGTTCCTCTCGGATTGTTATCTGATAAATACGGGCGTAAAAAAATAGCGATGCTTTGTGCTTTTTGCCGTTTAATGGCAGCCATTTTGTATGCGGTTGCCTCATCCTATTCTTTTTTGGTTATTGGAGCGGTTTTTTCCGCCTTTTATCGCTTTTCTTCTCCCACTGCCGATACGTGTTTATATGAAACGTTATCGGCAGATAATAAACTGGATAAGTATCATGACTGTCTTTCAAAAATGAAATCGGTAGCCTCTTTTTCATTAAGTGCGGGTGCATTACTCTGTGGTGTTTTTTATTATTTTTTATCATTACGAGGTGTTATGATTGTAACAATCATACCAATGCTTTTGGCTTTTTTTGCCTCTTGTTTTTTTAAGGAGATAACCATTTGCAAACAAACGGCATTTAATCCTTTTAAACATATTTTAAAGGCATTTTCTTATTTTAGATGCAATAAACGATTATTATATTTTACGTTAGCTGATTCAACGCACTATGGGTTAAACGAGGCTTCTTTTACATTAAATGCCACCTTTTTTAAGACGATAATTCCTGTAGAATTTTTAGGTGTTTTAAGATTTTTAGGTCATTTTACAGCCTCTGTTACCAGCTTTTTATCCGGCAAAATTGCAAAAATTATTGGTGTGGAAGGAACGATAGCTGTGGGGGCTGTTTGTGATAATTTTGCAAATGTATTATCTCTCTTATTTGCTAATTGGTTTTCTCCTGTTTTAAAGACGGTAGGTTCCGGTTGTTTTGGCTTTTATTCACCGGCTACGGGGACATTTTTGCAAAGAGAAATTTCGGACGAAGAACGGGCAACGCTTATTTCTTTTACCACATTAACAAATATGTTGTTTTATTCGTTAGGAACGCTTTTAATCGGTCAGTTGGCTGATTTATATTCGCCATATGTAGCCATGCTGATTGGTTATACCTCAGCATTGATTTTAAATTCGTTATTTATTGTCGCCTTTAAACAAAAAGGAAAAGTCAATCAATCATTTTTTTAATTCTGTTTTCAAAGGGTTTAAGTTTTTGTTCCTTTAAAATGGAAATAAATTCTTCTCTGATTGTTTTTTCTTTAAGTGTTTGGATAATTTCAAGTTTGGGAAAATTATCTCCGCCGTTGGCTAAAAATGATGGCATAACAACAAGATACTCTTTTGTCATATCTAGAGGTTGATTGTTAATTTTAATGTTTTTAACACGATTTTCTTTTGCAGAAAAAAGATATGATAGGCCGCTGGCCTGTATAAAAGCATTAGTTCTGTCGTCTAAGATATATTCTTTAAGACCGTGATTTAAATAAGAGAGAATATCTGCACCTTTGATCTTAACAATAACGGCTTTTGAATCAAACGGATAGGTTTGTGCCATATGTTGAAAAGTAATCTCTCCTTTTGGGAAGCCGGCCCGAATCCCACCGGCATTTAAAAAGGCTAAAGAGACATTTGGGTTGGCTTTTTGTCCGGCTTTTAATAAAGCGTCTGTTAAAATTTCGCCGACATAGCAAGATTCAGAACAAAATGCACTATTGCGTGTTAAAGGAATAGGAGCGGTGGTAGTAAAAATCTTTTGGGTTAAAATATCATTAACTTTAGATTGGATATCTTCAATCATCTTAACCATTTTTGTATCTGGCGTTATGCTTGTATCTATCGGTTTTGTATCGCCGCTAAAAGAGTGAACCAACCCATTCTTATCAAAAAAAGCAGTCAATTTTCCGATATGATGACCACCAATTCCGGCTGAAACAATTAAGACTTTTTCCCCGTTTTTATTTTTGATGACTAAAGGGTATCCCCCTTTGGCATTTTTTTCTTCGGGATTGTTGGATAAAAGTGTATGTGTATGAGCACTGATGATAATATCTATGTCAGTGGAATTTTGGGCTAACTTAATATCTTCATCAATACCGATATGATTAAGCAAAATAATAATGTCTACACCTTGATTTTTTAATTTATTAACTAATGGAGTCAGTGCTTCTTCATAAGATAAAAGGTTGATTTCATCTGCTTTGGCACTGGTTGTTTTGGCGTCTTTGGTTAATAAACTGATGATACCAATCTGGCGGTTGTTTTTATGTATAACAAGAGCTGGGCGTATTTCTTTTTTTAAAGGATGATTTTTGGGAAACTGTACATTAGCAGATACTACCGGAGCATTACTTTTTTGAACAAATTTATATAGCTCATCTAAACCGTCATCAAAATCATGATTGCCGATATTCATGGCATCATAATGCATTTCATTCATCAGGTTAGGAATATCTTTGCCTTTTCTAAGCGTATAGAATACAGTACCTGAAAAACGATCACCTGCATCCAGCAAAATAAGATTGGGATTTTCTTTTTTTTCTTGTTGAATAACCGTTTGAATTTTGGCAAAACCGCCCGAACAGGTTTCATAAGTACAGCTGGATCCATCTGTTTTAAAGGGTAAGAAATGTGAATGCAAATCATTTGTATGTAACAAATCCAGTCGGTATAATGAATCTTCTTGAGCGAGACTTGTTGACCCAATGGCAATACTAGCCAACAGAAAAAGAATGGAAAATCTCATGGTAACTCCTTTTTTATTTAATAACATCATATTTTTTAAAGAAAAAAAAGTCAAAGTATAAATAAAAATGACAAAAACTTTTTTTTGTGATATAATAGAATCAAGGTTACAAAAAAAAGGAGGGGACAATGGCTATTTTTAATTTTGGATGGGCTCCTCAAAAATTTGGAGCAAGACGCGATAAAAAAAGGAGGCATGCCGGTGTAGATTTAGGTGTTGCCGGTAAAAAGGGTATCCCTATCGGTTGTCCGATAGATGGATTTAAGGTGATGTCTGTTAAAAGAAGAAGCGGATATGGTAATACGGTTGATTTAATCAGTGCTGACGGAACAAAAATGATGCGTTTTGCACATATTGCTGATCCTTTACCAAAACATTTAAAAGTAGGACAAACTATTCGTCAGGGTGATTGGTTGGGGGATGTTGGCGGAACAGGTAGAAAGCCGGCCTATAAATTACATCTGCATTTTGAATATCGCATTAAAAAAGGAAATGCTTTTGTTCCGGTAAATCCTTTTGGAAACAAATATCATACTTTTTCTCAAAGAGATTTTGAAACATCTACCCGTATGGCTTACCTTTCAAGAAAGGCAGTTCGGTTAGGTAAAGCACCTGTATCGTATCAGGATATTGCATTTAATGAAAAAGAAAATGCACGAAATAAAAATCAAACGTTAAATGCAAACGGTATAAACAAAACAAATTCACAAGAGGAATTAAGTGTTAAAAATGAAGAATACCAAAATGTTTGGACATTAAATCGCGGGTTTGGTGCCCCCAACTGGTGGGAAAGAAATATGCCGGCGTTTTTGGGTGGTTGGAGCAAAGAACGTTTGGCTGAAGCAGAAAGGCAACGTAAGTTAGATGAAGAGGTCTTTAAAGGTATTAAACGTAGAGATTTGATAGAGAAGGGGCTTTCTAATACTGAAATAGAGACATTTAGAACATATGTTGAAGAAAAGACTCGTACCGGTGATTTACAAAAGACATTAAAAGGTAATTCCTATGTTATTAATGTAAATGATGTCTATGATGACAGACAAACAGCCGACAGGGTGCATAAAGTATTTTCACAAATTAACAAAGATCAAGGGCTTGTATAGATATTATAAAAAAGAGTGGTATTTCCACTCTTTTTTATAATGAATTTATCATACTAAAAACGAGGCTCTTATTTTAAAGATATTTTTTGAAAAGGTTTTTGTATTTTAGCATTAAAGAATTCTTCGGTAAAAATAGATTCAAGTTTTTTAAAAAGATCTTCTCTATAATTTATAGTTCTTTTTTCTGTTGTTGATTTTTTTATTTTGGAAATGACATCTGATAAGTTATCAGGCGAATCTAAGTGATAAAAATTTTTTAACATTAAGTGTTGAAAACGATTGTTTTGTCTGCAACCGATATTTATAACGGGAACCCCGTAAAATGGAGCTTCTTTTATCCCGCAAGAGCTGTTGCCGACCAAAAAATCAGCATTTTTAAGAGCATAATTAAAAGCTTCAAAACTTAACGATTTAAAGAAGTGAAATTTTTTATTGTGCTGATATTGTTGATAGGTTTTTAAAATAATATCACTGCCTAAATCATTGTTGGGTGCAATAACGATATACTCTTTTTGAGTTATTTCCAATTGTTGCATTAAAGTTACAGCCTCTTTTTTTAGAACACTTTTCTTGAGTGTTGTAACCGGATGGTAGAGTAAAATACCGTAATTTTTAATTTGATTAAGTTGTGCTGTTTCTTTTGGTGTTGGGGGGTTAATTAAAAAAGAAAGAGAACTGTTTCCGGTGATATGGATAGAGGTTCTCTCTTCTCCTAATTGTAAAAGGATTTGTTCTGCTTGTTTGTCTGCCACTAAAAATCGGCTGGCAAGTTTGCTGGTGGCATGTCTGATCAGCTCATCAACACTGCCGCTTAAATCACCCGCTTCAATATGGCAAACGGGAATATTATTTAAAACCGCTGTGCTGCTGGCTGCTAAAACTTCCGGCCTGTCTCCGTGGACAAAAACAAAACTAATTTCCTCTTTTTTTAAGTGGTTATCAAATGCCTGTATAATGTGAGCCATTTCAAGAGCTGCACCAAGTTCTTGAAATTTTTTATCCAAGATAATGGTGCAGTTTTTTTTTAGATCTTTTTGAATATGTTTATATGTTGAACCGTACTTTTTTAGCATATTCATACCGGTAATAAAAACAAAAACTTTTGTGTCTTTTTGCTGTACCAAAAAATCAATGTACGGTTTTATTTTACCGTAATCGGCTCTGGTTCCCGATATAAAAGAAATATTTCTCATTAAATTAAATCACTCCATTCTATATGTGTGCCGGCAGGTATTTTTCTATTTGTTTTTTTGCCAATGGCTTTATCAATATCGGAGGCAAGAATGCCTTTTAATGAGGGGCGTTTTGTATAGAGCATTTCACGACTTAATTGTGTATCAGGTGCAATGTCATGAGCTGCAACTAAGGTATTAAATGCAAATTCAATGGTGATTTTTTCTTCTTGAGCTGCCTCTTTTTTACCGCCACGCATTTTTTGAATTTCGGCACTTTGTTTAATTAAGTCCTGACATTCTTTAATATCCATTGAGCAAATAATATCCTCACCATATCTATCTTTTGTATCGGTAAAGTGGCGTTCTAATACAGAGGCACCAAGAGCGGTGGCAGCCAGACAGGCCAAGTTGTTTAAACTATGATCGGATAAGCCAATAATAGCATTAGGAAATTCTTTTTTTATTTCCTCCAAAGCTCCCAGTCGGATTAAATGAGCCGGAGTCGGGTATAAATTTGTTGTGTGCATGATAACAAAATTATTGTGATATTCCTGAATAACTTGAACGGCTTTTTTTACACTATCCATATCATTCATACCGGTTGAAATGATAATCGGTTTATTTAATTTGGCAATATAGCGAACCAAATCATAATTATTCATTTCGCCGGAGCCGATTTTATAGGCTGGAACGTTCATTTTTTCCAGTCTGTCAACCGCTTCAAATGAAAAAGGGGTTGAAATAAAAATCATACCCAATTCCTCGGTGTAACGTTTCATTTCAATTTCTTCTTCTTCGCTTAAAGCACATCTATCCATGATATCCCAAATTGAAAAAGGCGAATTGCCGGGGATGGCTTTTTTTGCTAAATCACTCATCTCAGCAGATGGAATGTGTGTTTGGTGCTTAACAAGCTCAGCACCAGCTTCTTTAGCGGCACGGACGAGTTTTTTTGCTTCTTGCAACGAACCGTTATGGTTAATGCCGATTTCGGCAATAACAAGCGGTGCGTAGTCAAGACCTATTTTTCTGCCTTTAATTTCAATATATGGATTCATTTTTTTGCTCCTTTTTACTTAATAAACACAGGATATGCAAAAAAAAGAAGGTTGTCCATAAATTTTTTTTATGCTATTTGAGAATCTGTTATTGTATAAAAATGTTGACAATATATTTGAAGTGTGATATTCTATTCTTCGTTAATCTTAATTCATAAGGAGGATTTATGGAACAGATAGAAAATAAAGCTAGATACGTTGCTGAAGATTTACATGGCAAAGTAAAATTTGGTAAAAGTTCAACAATGATTGAACAACTGAGAAAAACCAGAGAGCTTTTGGCAGAGAACACGGAATTGGTCGGGGAAGAAAGAGATATTCTCTTGGCAGCGTCTTGGTTAAATAAATGCCATGAACCAAAACGAATTGATACGGAAAATGGTAAAACGCCTTGGACAATCTCAGATGTTGAAAAACATTTTGGTTCCAAAATTGCTGTTGTTGTCGGTGAGTTAATGACAGAGCCGGAGGAGCCTGAGCATTTAACAAAGATGCAACAGTGGGCCATTAAAGCTGATTGGGCAAAGAGCTTATCTATCGCTTCACAACAAATTCTCTTGGCAGAAAAAATCATTAACTATATGCAAACAAGGGATGATCCGACACCAAAGTGGTCTGTTGCCAGACATAAAGAATATTTGGATTCCAGAGATTTAATGGTAGAGGCAATTAAAGACGCCAGTCCGAAATTGTATCAATTATCTCGTGATGTTAAGGCTGAAGCTCTGGTTAGTCTTGAAAAATTGGCTGAAAGACAAGCACTGGAGCAAGCAAAACCAATTGCAACACAAACGCCGGTTCAAGCTTCGTCGCAAAATATTCGCTCAGGTAGATAAATTTAAAGTTAATCAAAAAATGCCTCTGTTTATCGGAGGTATTTTTTTGGGGCTAAAGGGGAGGTAGGATATTCCCGCCAAGCGGAAGCCTTTTTACACGCAACCCTTCGCCATAGCTCACGGGCTATCGCCTGAACCTCACTTAATATGTTCGCGAGCCCATACCCATACCTCCATAACCAACAAAAAAAAGTGCCTTAATGGCACTTTTTTCACTGGTTGCGGGGGTGGGATTTGAACCTCACGACCTCCAGGTTATGAGCCTGGCAAGCTACCGGACTGCTCTACCCCGCGATAAAACATAGTGTTAATATACTACATAAAAAAGCGATTGTCAATAAGTTATTTTAATTTTTTTTGTGTTTTTTATAAAAATCAAAAAAAATTAAAGGGATATACTTTTTTTACTTGCTTTTTTTACCTATAGCGTCCATATTAAAGCTGTATTTCATTTTTTTGAAGGAGTTCCATTATGAAAAAACAAATTGCTACAATTGTTATGTCATCAGCTCTTTTACTTTCAGGTTGTGCTAGCTGGTGTGATGAATGTGCAGATGGTTCTTGTGAGGTAACATCAAAAGTTGTTCTTCCGGCCAATGCATTATTTGCTTTTGACTCTGCTGAACTTTCAAGCAAAGATATTACGGCTTTAGCTCCGGTTGTTGAAAGAATGACGACGGATGCAACAGAAAAAGTTACAATTAAAGGTTACACAGACAGCACAGGTCCTGCTGCTTATAACCTTAAATTATCAGATCGTCGTGCCGAATCAGTTGCTACATATTTAGAATCAAAAGGTGTTTCAGCTGATCGTATTACGACAGAAGGTTTTGGTGAAACAAATCCGGTTGCTTCTAATGATACAGCTGCCGGTCGTGCACAAAACCGTCGTGCAGAAGTTGTTACATATAAATAATTTTTGCCATTAGCTAAAAAAAAGCGGGATTTTTCCCGCTTTTTTTATTTTAAGTGAAATAGGGTATTCCTTTTTTAAATTCACTATGTTATAATGGAATTAAATAAGGAGACAAAAATGAAAAAAATTCTTTTTTTATGCACATTTTTATGTTGGACTGCTTGTCCAGTAAATGCTGATTTTACAACGGCTGAGAGTTATTTTTCTAACAAAGATTATTCACGTGCATTTTCAGAATTTTTACCATTGGCGAATGAGGGTGATTTTCGTTCTCAGTATTATATCGGTTATTTATATTTAAATGGGTTGGGTGTTACGCAAGATGTTAAAGAGGCGGTTCGTTTTTTAACTTTAGCTTCGCAACAAAATTATGATATGGCTCAGTCGTTATTGGCTTTTTTATATGATGAAGGACAGGCTGTGCCTCAAAATAAAGAAAAAGCCATAGAACTTTATTTAAAAGCGGCAGAACAAAATAATTCGTCGGCAAACTTGAATTTGGGTGTGATGTATTATAATGGAACGAATGTTGAAAAAGACCATGCAAAAGCATTAGAGTATTTTAAAAAAGTGCCGGTTGAAGAAAAACCTGTTGTTGCCCGTTATATAGGCGATATTCTTTTGAATAATGTGCAGCTGAAGAATTATCCGGAAGCACTGCATTATTATTCTTTGGCCGCAAAGGCAGGCGATTTGGATGCTTATTTTGCTTTGGGTGAAATTTATCGTCGTGGATTAGGTGTTTCAAAAAGTATAACGGCGGCATTGCCTTATTATCAATATGCAGCATCAAAAGGATATGCACCGGCTCAGTATATGTTGGGAATTATTTATGTTAATGGGGAAGGGGTTGTTAGAAATTTACCTAAAGGTTATGCTTGGTTGACATTGGCCTCTGAGCAACGTTTTATCAATGCTGAAAAAGCATTGGATCAATTAAGTGGAAGCATGTCTATAGCTGATTTTGACCAAAGTCGCAGAGAAATTACGCAGATACAGGAAAATGAGATTGGTAAGATAAACCCGCCGATTATTGCTGAAAAAACGTTGAAGCCAATAATTAAAAAAAGTACAAAGAACAATAGAACAAAACGACGTCGTCGGTCTAGCAGATAAAGGAGGGATAAATGTTAAATGAGTTTTTAAAAAAGATGTTTTCATTTAATATTGTTAGTTTGGCTGGAATTTTTGCCGGATTTGTTGTCTTTTTAACCTATACAGGTTCTTTGCCATTGCCTCCTGTTTTATTTTCAAGTGAAATGTTTTTTATGTCATTTCTAGGTATAATGCTTTTTCACTTTTTCTTGTGGATTTTGTTGGATAAAGCAAGTTTTTATAATATGAAAAATCGTTTGGGTGATTTACTTATTGATTATGTTGTTTTTTTAGTAACGATTATTTGTGCCACGTCAACGATATTTTTAATCAATACCTTCTATTTTTAAAGAAGTGTTTTTGTTTTTTTGAACGGGTAACAAGTTAATTTCTATAGGCGTTTCACCCGTGTATTCAATTAGATCCATCTTTAAAAGTTGGCGCAGTTGTACATCTTTGTGTATATCAATACTTTCCAGATATTGATCGTATCTGGCAAAAAAACCGGCATCTTTTATAGATGCTTGTAATGGTTTTATTTTTCCGTTTAAAAAATAAAGAACACCTTCAGCTGTTTTTTTAGGTGTTAGCAGAACTGAAAAATCAATATCAGCTATTTGGCTAAGAGATAAATGCCCATTAAACAACATTTGTTTTTTTTGCTGACTGGCGCGCATAGTAAGGTTAAATTTTGCCGAATCTATATTCGCAAGAGCCATAGTTTGCAATGGTTTTTGAAAAATATCTGTTGCCGGATTATATGTTGCTAATTCTTCTAAAATTTTAATATTATACAGGCGTCTTAGAGAATTGATAATATTAACATCCGCTCCGATTACCTTAATATTTAAATCTTTACCGACTTTGCTTATAATGATTTTTTCAATACGGTGATCAATACTTAGAACCGGAAAAGTAACTTTATAAAAAATAAGGTTGTTTCCTAAAAAAGAATGAGAAACATTTTGATAACTTATGTCTTTTTCTTGAATGTGATATATTTTAAAGAAGTCTAAAACAGCTCTTTTCGTGCGGGCCTGCTGATATATAAAAAAGCCAATCAGACATAAGATAATAATGCCTAAGTACAAATAAAAATTTTTTGTTTTTTTTGATGTGCTCATTTATCCTCCGAACAAGAACGGTTAGGACATGATATTATTTCTTTAATTTCAATACTGCCATGATAACCGTTTGGCGAATCATAGGCTTTTAGTTTTCCTTTGATTTGATACCATCCCGTTTCAAGTTCGCCTTTTTTAAGAACGAGAGGTAACGGAAAATCGGTAAAACTCTCTATTTCATCAGCGGTATCAACATGGGCAGTAAATACAATATCTACCGGTACTTTTTTTATTTTGGATAGAATTTGTAGATGGGCTACCGGTTCTTTTTCTAAAGATGTTGTTTTATTTGTCCGGTGTTTATAATTTTTTTGCGGTTTTGGAAATAAAAATAACGCTTGGTTTAAATTTGTTTCTTCTGTTTTAAGTGTCGGTTCTTCTTCCTCTATAACCGGTTGTTCCTCTTCTTCAACAAATGATGTTTGTATAACTTCTCTTGGAGTCTCTTTATCTTCAAATTTAGAGGGAGAAATGGGTTGTCTTGGCTCGTCAGAAAAGATAATAGAATGTTTTTTTTGTGGCGTTGTTTTAAAGGGTATCAAAGATATCTTTTTATTGAGGGCTGTTCTTAATTCATCTAAATCATCTTCATGCAGAGAAACAAGATCTTCAAAATTACCGGCTTCTAATATTTTTGTATAATACCCTGATTTTTTAAGTTCTTCTTCTTGCCAGACATTTTTGCTGGTGTGATTTTTTAAGTCAATTTCTGAATAAAACAAAATATCATTTTGTCTAGGTTCAATGACAGGGCTAACAAAAAGCAAAACCTTTTCTTCTGTTGGGCAGATGCTACGTACATGCCTTTCTATATTTTTAAAAATAATTTGCTGTTTTTTTCTGTTTGCAAAAGCAGGGATTTGATCTGTTACAATCAACAATTTAAATGGATTGCATACCTGAAACGCACTGTAATCACCGATTTTATTCTTTCGGGCAGTCATTTGCCCGATATAGTCCATATCATACGTATCATCACGGGCGAGTAAAAAAGTTGCTTTCACAACACCTAAATCTTCAGCAAAACGCGTTAAAAACGGTGCTTTGACAAAGGCACTTCCCGTCCAATATCCGTATGAAAAATAACCATATATTCTTTCAACCGGTTGTGAAAAAGCATTGTATATCGTCAAATCATGATAGCCGTCAAGCCACCCCTCGTTGGGGCAGTTAAATTGATTTGCCGTGATATACCAGCCCTTTACATTTTTTTCTGTTAAATACCGTACACGGCATTGACCGTCTTTTGACGAAACTTCTTGTTCTTCAAGTAAAAATGCCTGTGCAGAAATCGGCAAAGCCGTCTGCACCAAAAATAACAGAAAAATAAAAAAAGCCTTTCTTTTCATATCCTCTATTATACGCTTGTTTTTTTGAAAAGCAACAAAGTTTTTTTATTTTATCCGGTATTTATTTCTCTTTTGCCAATGGCATACAAGGTATTTTCTTTTGTTTTAACCTTCTGCAAGCATTTTGAGCTGCTTTTTTGGAATAAAAACCGTAAATGCGGGCTCTGTGATATTTACCATTTGGCGGTGTCAAAATCTCTTTGTTTCTGATTTTAAGTACTTTTAAAGCACGATTAGCCTGTTGCAGGGCTATTTCTTTAGAATTAAAAGCACCGACTTGAATACCATAGCCTTGTCCTGTTTGTTTTTCCATGCTAACAGATTCTTTTGATGGGGCAAGGGGTGTGAGGCCGGGTTGTAAAACGGTGGCGGGTGTTTGAGTAGATTCAAGATTCTCTTTTCTTACATCTTCTTTTTCTATTTGCTGTACATCTTCTTGTGTTTGGTTTTGTAAGAGAGTTTCGTTACTTGGTTTGACAACACCGGAAACAACAACTTCTTCAACAGGAGCATGGTTTTCTTTCGGTTCTTGAACGGATTCTTTTAAAGACTGTATCGCATTTGTTGGAATGGGTGTTTCAGTTAACGGTTCTTTTTCTTGCGAGTCTATTTCCTCTTTTGTCTGTTCTTCTAAAGTATTCGGTGTTGTTGTTTTTGTCTCTTCATTCTCTTTTT
Source organism: uncultured Alphaproteobacteria bacterium (assembly GCA_937906925.1). Lineage (GTDB taxonomy): Bacteria > Pseudomonadota > Alphaproteobacteria > CAAHEQ01 > UBA3637 > RGIG4140. The sequence continues at coordinate 4,984 of CALCTR010000048.1, read as the reverse complement.
TATCGGAAATGGCCTCTGCTGCGGCTTCGGCAGCTATGTTGCTGCCTTGTTCAACAAGAGAATCTGTTTCGGGTGTTTGTGATAACGCGGGTGAGGGAACGGCCTTTTCTTCGCTAGCATGAGCTGTTTTTATTCCAAATGGATTAAGTGTCAAGAGCTTGCTCCGATTAATGGGTGTTTTTGATTTTACAACTTTATCTAATCTATTGGCCATAATTTTCAGTTGGGGCATCAAATCCGGTTTTGAGACGATGGCTTTTTTGTTTAAGAGGTTTTTTCCGGATTTTGCAGATTTGTGCTTTTTGATTTTTGAAAACCCGCGATCTAAAAGATTCATTGCTTGTCTATCTCTTAATGCAACAGTGTCTTGACCGATAACAACGGAAACAAGTCGGTTGTTGTTTCTTTTAGCTGTTGAAATGATATTATATCCGACGGCAGAAATATATCCTGTTTTAAGCCCTTCAGCACCTCTGTATTTTTTTTGTACGTGGTTATGGGAACGATAAGTTCGGCCTTTATATGTAAAAGAGCGTTTTGAAAACAGTTTATAATGATGCGGGAAATGGTGTATCATGGCCATTGCCAAAATTGCCATATCTTGAGCCGTTGTTACTTGATTGGGATTATGTAATCCGGATGCATTTTTAAATGTTGTACTTTTTAAACCAAGCTCACGAGCTGTCTTTGTCATCATTTTGGCAAATTCTTCTTCAGTGGGAGCCAAAGCTTCTGCCAAAACAACCGCAACGTCATTAGCGGAAATAATAATTAAAGCCATAATGGCGTCTCTAACGGAAAGAGTTTGACCGGCTTTAACATATAATTTAGAGCGGGGTTGACGGGCAGCTTTTAACGAAACAGGAAGCCTGTCGTCCATTTTTAAAATACCTTTATCAATAGCACTGAACGTCAGATAAAGCGTCATAACTTTTGTAAGAGAGGCGGGATACTGTTGTCGTGTGGCGTTTTTAGAGGCTAAAATCAATCCGCTTTTTGTATCGGCAACAAGCGTAGACACATTTGCCGAAGCCAAAATGGGCAACAAAAGTGCAGATACAAAAATAACCAGTTTAAAAAAACGCATTTTTCCCCTTGTTTTTATAAAAATCCCTTGCTTTTTTTATTATAAACAGAATTATTTTTTTTTACAACAAATAATCGTTGATTTTGGCATAATTTTTTATAATATTAAGTATATGCAGGAAAAAACAAAACAAAAGGGCGTTTCTTTTTTGAAAGAAAAAATCAAATCCGTTTCTCATAAAGCGGGTGTTTATCGCATGATTGGAGAAGATGGGCGTGTTTTATATGTCGGAAAGGCAAAAAATTTAAAAAACAGGTTGTTAAATTACACAAGACCTGAAAAATTATCCTACAGGATACGGCAAATGGTTAGTGAAACATATGATCTTGTCGTTATTGAAACAGCCGGTGAAACAGAAGCTTTTTTGTTGGAAAATAATTTAATAAAAGAATTTAAGCCGTTTTATAATGTGTTGTTAAAGGATGATAAAAGTTATCCCTATATTGTAATTACAAATGATGAATTTCCAAGATTACTTAAATACCGCGGAAGTAGAAATTTAAAGGGAACTTATTTTGGTCCGTTTTCATCTGTTTTGGCGGTCAAAAAATCTTTAACGGAATTGCAAAAAATATTTGGTATTAGAACGTGTTCAGATACCTATTTTAAAAACAGAACCAGGCCTTGTCTGTTATATCAAATCAAGAGATGTACAGGGCCTTGTTGTAACTGTATAACAAAAGAGGCCTATTTGAATAATGTTAAAGACGCCAAAGCTTTTATGCGGGGGGAAAAAATACCTGTTCAATCAAAATTAAAAGCTGAAATGGAAAAATATGCCGCGGAAATGGAGTTTGAAAAAGCTGCAGTTATCCGTGATAAGATTTTGGCGTTGAATCATATACAAAATACCGATTCGGAGGTTGTTTTAAAACATACGGATATTGTAGCTTTTTACACAAATGGTACCCAAGCAGGGGTGGAAGTCTTTTTTTATCGGAGAGGACACGCAGAGGGAAATGTTTTTCATCTGTTAACAGATATTGATGTTGACAATCCGGAAGAATCGTTGGCCTCTTTTTTAATGCAGTTTTATGATACGGTTTTGCCACCGAAATACATTTTATTATCTCAGGAGCCTCCGGAGGGTTTAAGCGAAGCATTATCTGTCAAGGCCGGTTTTCAAATTCAGGTGGATAAAGCTCCTGGTCGCGGGGCAAAACAAAGAATGATGCAGCAGGCTCTTAAGAATGTTAAAAAATCTTTTGATTTGAGCGTGAATGAAAAGAATATTAAAGAGGCGGTTTGGGACGAGCTACGGCAACTCTTGCAAATAGAAAAGTTGGATAAAGTTGAAATCTTTGATAACAGTCATATACAAGGAGCATCTGCTGTTGGAGCTTTAGTTTCAGCCTCTGTTCGCGGGTTTGAAAAAAAAGACTATCGCCGGTTTAATATAGATGGTACCCGAACAAAAACAAATGATGACTTTGGTATGATGCGAGAGGTTATGTCGCGTCGGTTGACTCGGGGCATCAAGGAGAATAATTTGCCCTCAGCAATGTTAATTGATGGGGGAAAGGGGCAACTTTCTTGCGTTATGGAAATTATGAAAGAAATGGGTGTTTCAAATATAGCGGTTTTAGCCGTTGCCAAGGGAGAAGAAAGAAACAAGGGTAAAGAAACACTTTTTTTAGGAACAAATCCGCAAGAAGCCATTCACCTAGATTTAAAAAGCGATCTCATCCATTTGATACAGCGTTTAAGGGATGAGGCTCATCGTTTTGCTATTGGCTCGCATCGGCAAAAGCGGGCTCAAAATATGTTTCACGAAACACTGTTGGATATTGAAGGAATCGGACAGAAAAGAAAAAAAGAACTACTTGCCCATTTTGGCTCACCAAAAGCTATTGCCGGTGCTTCTTTGGAACAAATTATGAAAGTTGAAGGAATTAGTGAAAAAATTGCAAAAAAAGTATATACATTTTATCACGATTAGGTTATAACTAAAAAAAACAAGTTTAAAAAATGAGGTGCCTCAATGACAAAAAAAACAACAAAAAATAAAACTGCTAAAAATGGTAAAAAATCAATAAAATCAGATTCTTTTAATAAAAAAGACGTTGGGGCTGAAAGCTTGAAACAGGATTTAAAAGAGAGTGATTTATTGCCTGATGAAACAGTTAAAAACGAATCACAAAATAAGATTTTTATTAACAAAGAGGTTGTTGAAAAAGTGAAAAAAGACGTTAAAAAACAAATGAATATTCCAAATCTGTTGACGCTTTTTAGAATCTGGGCGATTCCGGGAATTGTTTTAACTTTCTTTTTTAATTCTGCAAGTATGGCATGGTTGGGTGTGTTATTGTTTGCTTTAGCAGGCATTAGTGATTATTTAGATGGCTATCTCGCCAGACATTGGAACCAACTCTCCCGTTTTGGTCGGGTATTAGATCCGATTGCTGATAAATTGTTGGTGGGAGCCATGTTGTTAATGTTAGCTTATACAGAACGTTTAGGCGATTGGGGTATTATTCCGGCTGTTGTGATTTTGTGTCGTGAGATTTTGGTTTCAGGTTTGCGTGAATTTTTGGCAGAAATTAAGGTCGGTTGTCCTGTTACCCGTTTGGCAAAATGGAAAACGGCCTGTCAGATGATTTCTTTGCCAATGTTGATGGTGGCAGATGTCAGATTTAGTGGCGGTTACCATAATGCGTTATATATTATCGGTCATTTGTCTTTGTGGGGTGCTGCTATTTTGACGGTTATGACAGGTTATGATTATTGGAAATCCGGTCGTAAATATATGGAAGATTAAAAAATAAAAAATCCCTCAGTTTTGAGGGATTTTTTTATGTTAAAAATTTAAATGACTTTGAGCTAAGTTTTATATAAAAAATTAAAATATTAAAAATGAATGGGTTAAAACAGTTGAAAAGGAGTTAATATACTGTTTTTTTAAAAAGAAAAAAGAGGTAATGGAGAACGGGTTATTTATTTTTTGGGATTGAAGCTTTATCATAAACGTAAAAGAAAAAATGTAATCAAAGCTGATCTTGCCTGTAATAAAATTGAAGTGCCGAAATCAGGTGTTTATAAAATAGAGGTTTTTGGTAAAAATAATGAAATTATTATCTTAAACGGTCATCCTAAAAGCAATGTGTCGTTGCTGGTTCATGGAGATAATAATAAGGTTTTTATAACAACGGATGAGGAAATTAAATTAACGGGTATAATAGGGCTTGCAGACGGTTTGGCAAAAAATTGTTTGTTTCAAGTTGGGGATAAGACATCTATAAACGGATTACATTTTGTTTTGATGGATAATAATTCAAAAATTATGATAGGTGATTCGTGTGTGTTTTCTTTTCAGATTGAAATGTGGGTATCAGATACGCATACGATTTTGGATGCTGAAAAGAATATTATTAATATGGGAAAAGAAATTATTGTTGGGAACCATGTTTGGGTTGGTAAGGAAGCAAAAATACTTAAAAATAGTATCATACCGGGTGGGGGTGTTGTTGGAATGGGTAGTGTTGTGGCAAAAAAATTTACGATTCCTAACGCTATTATTGCTGGCGTTCCGGCACAGGTAGTGAAAGAAAATATATCATGGTTAAAAGATCGCCCTAATGATTATAAAAAAGAAAAAGAATCGTAAAATTTATTTTTTATGTTAAAAAAATCCCCGCCAAACGGAGGGGATTTTGAGTTTTGTAAAAAGAAGATTAACGTTTTGAGAATTGGAAACGTTTTCTTGCTTTTGATAAACCCGGTTTTTTACGTTCAACAATACGAGAATCGCGTGTTAAGAATCCGGCTTTCTTTAAAGCTGTGTGTAATTCCGGTTCAAATAAGTCTAAGCAACGGCTAATTCCATGACGAACAGCGTAAGCTTGACCGGATAAACCGCCACCACAAACATTACATTGAACGTCAAATTGACCTTCACGG
>CALCTR010000047.1 GCA_937906925.1 uncultured Alphaproteobacteria bacterium | reverse complement strand
ACTCACGACCCTTGCCTTCGGAGGGCAATACTCTATCCAGCTGAGCTACAAGTGCTTATCTGCCCTTATACATTGTTTTGATGCAAAAAGCAAGATTTATTGATTCATACTTTCAAAAAAGTCAGCATTTGTTTTGGTTTGTTTTAATTTATCCATCAAAAATTCCATTGAATCTGTAACGCCCATCGGCATTAAGATGCGACGCAAAATCCAAACTTTAGGTAATTTATTTTTATCTACTAAGAGATCTTCATTTCTGGTGCCGGATTTAATAATATCAATAGCTGGGAAAATTCGCTTGTCAGAAACCTTGCGATCCAAAATAATCTCTGAATTACCTGTTCCTTTAAACTCTTCAAAAATAACTTCATCCATTCTGGAACCGGTTTCAATAAGAGCTGTACCAAAAATAGTTAATGAGCCTCCTTCTTCAACATTTCGGGCAGCACCGAAGAAGCGTTTGGGTCGTTGTAATGCGTTGGCATCTACACCGCCAGTCAAAACCTTGCCGGAACTTGGAATAACCGTATTATATGCTCTTGATAAACGAGTAATTGAATCCAATAAAATAATCACATCCTTCTTATGCTCAACAAGTCGTTTAGCCTTTTCAATTACCATCTCAGCCACCTGAACATGGCGAACTGCCGGCTCATCAAATGTGGAGCTGATAACTTCACCTTTGATGGAGCGAATCATATCGGTAACTTCTTCTGGTCTTTCATCAATCAATAAAACGATAAGATGAGCTTCCGGATGATTTTTTTCTATTGAATGAGCAATATTTTTAAGCATAACTGTTTTGCCTGTCCGCGGTGGAGCCACAATTAAGCAACGTTGGCCTTTACCTTGCGGACAAACAAGGTCAATGATTCTTGGTGTTAAATCCTTGTTTGTTTCCGGTTTTGCATCCTCATATTCCATAACAATAGGGCTGTTAGGGTATAAAGGAGTTAAATCGTCAAAATTAACACGATAACGCAACTCTTCAGGATCTTGAAAGTTAACAGTGTTAATATTTGTTAAAGAAAAGTATTTTTCACCGTTTTGTGGAGCGGTAATTTCACCTTTAATGGTATCACCCGTTCTTAAACCCCATTTTTTTATATGGCAGGGTGCAACATAAATATCATCAGAACCGGCCAAATAATTTGCCTCCGGCGAACGTAAGAATCCAAAACCGTCTTGCATAACCTCTAAGACACCCTCACCAAAGAGTGTAGCTTCTGACTCTGAAAGTTTCCTTAAAATAGCATACATCAAATCTTGTGTACGAAGAGATGATGCATTTTCAACCTCTAAATCTTCTGCATAAACGAGTAGCTCAGCTGGCGTTTTTTTCTTTAAATCATTCAGTTGCATGGGAACCTTATAAAAAAATATGGGAACAATACTGTTAGGATAATAATAATTGGCTAAAAAAATAACATATTGCCAAAGTATGTATTTAATATACAGAAAAAACTTTCATCTGTCAATCAAATAATTAAAAATAACTGGACTTAATGCTAAAATTATGACAAACTGATTGGGAAAATCTTAAAAAAGAGGGTGTAACGATGGAACTTTGTGAATATCAAAATAAAAGACTTTTGCGTGAAAATAAAATCCCTGTTCTAAAAGGGGGTGTTGCTTATACGGTGGAAGAGGCTGTTAAAATCGCACAAAGTTTGGGTGTTAAAAGTTGGCGGTTACATGTGCAATTATCTCAAGGGGAAAAAATTGCCCAATATATACCTCCTTTAACTAAGTCGCTGGATGCTCATTCGCTTCAAGAAGTTGAAACATTATCCTCAACATTATTCTTAAGTGAAGTTATGACATCTTGTGGCACAAAAGTTCCTATTCAACGCATTTATGTGGAAGAATTATGCCAAGTAGAAAAAGAAGTTTCCCTCTCTATGCGTATTGATACACAAAGACAAAAAATGTTTTTATGCGTTAAAACCAACAAAAAAATATCCGAATGCGAACTTTCATTGGCAAAACCAACGGTTTTATTTTGGTGTCGTGTTTTAAAAATGTTTGATTTTAAGGAGGTGCAAAATACTTTAATTTTGCCGATTTTAAAACAGATGTATGCTTTTTTTGTTAAATACAATGTGCTGGCCATAGAATTTAATCCCCTTGTTTTAACTAAAAAGAAAAAATGGGTTGTATTAGATAGCCGTATTATTTTTGATGACGAAGCATTGTTTCGTTTTCCCGAAATTGCCAAAATGCGTGAAACACCCAAAGGACAAGAACGTCAAGAAAAAGCCCGCCTTTATAATTTTAGATATCTCCCGTTTAAGGGAAATATTGCCTGCTTGGTAAATGGTTCCGGATTAGGGGCGGCTACAATAGATTTAATTGTAGAAAGAGGTGGAAAACCGGCCTGTTTATTGGATGTTGGAACGGAACCCACTAAAGAATCGGTGTTTCAAGCGTTAAAACTTGCCCTTAGCGAGCCAAATGTAGAAGGCGTTTTTGTAAATATCTTTGGTGGCATAACACGTTGTGATGTTATTGCAGATGGTTTAATTTCTGCCTCGCAAGAGATTTCTGTCGGCATGCCGTTGGTTGTTCGGATGGATGGTACCAATGCACAAGTTGGTACAAGATTGCTTTTTGATTCCAGATTGCCGCTTATTGTTTCAAAAGATTTAGATGAGGCTGCTAAAACAGTTATTCAACAGGTAGAGGAGTTATTGTGATGTTTGTTTTTCCAAATAAAAACACGCCCGTTTTGTGTCAGGGAATTACCTCAAGTTCCGGTGCAATGCATATAGAAAAAGCAATATCATATGGTACAAATATTGTTGCAGGTGTTAGTAAAGACAAATCTGTAACCAGTTTTCAAAATATACCTGTTTTTCAAACAGTAAAAGAGGCTGTAAAAAAGACAAAGCCAAAAATAAGTGTTATTTTTTCAAGCCCGCAACGTGTTTTTATTGATTTTGAAGAAGCGGCAAAAGCCAAAATCCCTTTGATTGTTTGTCCGGTTAATCATGTACCCTATCAAGATGTGTTAAAAATGAAAGAATTGGCTCAAAAATATCATGTCCAATTAATTGGCCCATCTGCTCCGGGTATTGTAACGGTTGACAAATGCTTGGTCGGTACGGTGCCTGCACATCTTTTTCCCAAAGGGAATATCGGTATCGTTTCCAGATCCAGTTCTTTAACCTATGAATCTGTCCAGCAACTGGCAAAATTTGATTTAGGGGTTTCCTCCTGTGTTGCTATTGGCTCCGGTGCTATTATCGGTACGTCTTTTATTCCGATTGTTGAAGCATTTTTAAAAGATGAACAAACAAAAATGCTGTTAATTATTGGCAAGGTTAATGGTGAATTTGAATACGAACTTATTGATTTTTTAAAGAAAAAAAAGACAAACAAAAAAATCGCCGTTTATATTCCGGGACGCCATCTTCTTAGAGAAGAAAAAACGCCTGTTGTTGGTGTAACCGTAAAGGAAGATGAAATTTCTTACAAAGAAAAGGTTTTAAAAAGTGCCGGCATACACATTATTCAATCGGCAAATAAAATCGGTGAATGTGTTTCAAAACTCATCAATCAAGAAAAGGACAAATAATGCTGGATAAAATCTTTGTTACAAAAATGTGCCATGATTTGGCAGGAACAATTGGAACACTTAATAATACAACAGAGCTTCTTGCTATAGATACATCTTTTGTTAATGATGGTATAGGCCTTTTAAAGCAATCTACGTCCGTTTTGGTTGCGAGGTTAAAATTTTTTCGTGCCTTGCTTGGGTTAGATATGGAAATAAACGCTGATATTGCAAAGAGTTATTTAGAAACGTTGCCCATGATAATTTCTGTAGAAGGCATTATCAACAAGAGAGAGCATTTGGCATTTGTTCTTTTAGCATCCGAAATTTTAATCAGAGGGGGCCATTTACAAATCGGTGAAACGGGGTTTGTTTGTACGGGTAAAACATTACTGTTAGACGAGGTAAAAAAGAGAATTCTCTTAGATGGGTTATTTGAAGCAAAACCTCAATATGCTGCCGCTTTGTGGCTCAGTGATTGGATGAATAAAAACAATACAAAAGCTGAAATTTTTCAAAATGAAGAAGCTTTATCTGTTCGTTTTTTATTAAAAGATAAATAAAAAATTGATTTTTAAATATTTTTGTTGATTTTTTGTTCTTTTTTTGGCATAATTCTGTCTTACAAGAATTTTTTTAAATAACTTTTGTTAACAGGTAAGGAAAAAAATATGTCGCAACAAAAATATTATCCGAATTTAAACTCAAAAATCAGTTTTCCGGAAATGGAAAAAGAAATTATAGCTTATTGGGAAGAACAAAAGATATTTCAAAAATCCATTGATATTAGAAAAGAAGCTGAAGAGTTTGTTTTTTATGATGGCCCTCCGTTTGCCAATGGATTACCTCACTACGGACATATTATGGTTTCTTATGTAAAAGACACAATCGCCCGTTATCAAACTATGAACGGCAAACGTGTTGAAAGACGCTTGGGTTGGGATTGCCATGGGTTACCTGCTGAAATGGCTGCAGAAAAAGAATTGAATGTTTCAGGGCATAAAGCTATTGAAGAATATGGTATTCAAAAATTTAATGATTTTTGCCGTTCCAATGTTTTAAAATATTCCACTATCTGGACTGATATGTTTAAACGAATCGGCCGTTGGGTTGATTTTGATAATGATTATAAAACGATGGACTTGCCGTTTATGGAATCCATTATTCATAACTTTAAACAGCTTTATGATAAAGGTCTTGTTTATGAAGATTATCGTGTCCAACCGTATTCTTGGTGTGCTCAAACACCTGTTTCAAATTTTGAAGTTAATCTAGGCTACAAAGATAAAACAGATACGGCTATTACAGTTTTATTTAAACTTGAAAATGGATTAAATGTTTTAGTTTGGACTACAACACCTTGGACGTTGCCGTCTAACTTAATGCTGGCTGTTGGAGCTGATATTGACTATGCCATCATGCAAGAGGGAGATGAAAAATATATCTTAGCAGAGGCGTTATTGCCTCGTTACAAACAACAACTGCAACATGCCGAACGTATCGGAACAATGAAAGGCAGTGAGTTGGTTGGCTTATCTTATACACCGATGTTCCCTTATTTTGCCGCATTGAAAGAAGAGGGATGTTTTAAAGTTTTGGCCGGAGAATTTGTTTCGGTTGAAGATGGTACAGGTATTGTTCATATCGCCCCTGGTTTTGGTCAAGATGACTTTGACGTTTGCAGAACGCTTAATCCTGAATTTCCGGTTGTTTGTCCGGTTGATGAGGCTGGCTGTTTTACAAGCGAAGTTCCTGACTATCAAGGTAAACAAGTTTTTGAAACAAATGAAGCTATTATGTCATGGTTAAAAGAAAATCGTCTCCTTGTTAAAAAAGAACAAATCACTCACAGTTATCCGTACTGTTGGCGAACAGATACACCATTAATTTATAAAGCCATGAGCGGATGGTTTGTGAAAGTTTCTGATTTCAGAGATGAAATGGTTGCTTTAAATGAGCAAATTACATGGACTCCTGATCATTTGAAACACGGTCGTTTCGGAAAATGGCTAGAGGGGGCCAGAGATTGGTCTATTTCCAGAAACCGCTTTTGGGGAACACCTATACCGGTTTGGAAATCTGAAAATCCTAATTTCCCAAGAATTGATGTTTTTGGCTCTATTGCTGAAATTAAAGAAAAAACAGGTATTGAAGTTACAGATTTACACCGCCCGATTATTGATGATGTTGTTTATCCTAATCCGGACGATCCCAGTGGCAAAACAATGATGCGTCGGGTGACGGATGTTTTTGATTGCTGGTTTGAATCCGGTTCAATGCCGGAAGGACAGGTTCATTACCCGTTTGAAAATAAAAATTGGTTTGAAAATCATTTTCCGGCAGATTTTATCGTTGAAGCTATTGACCAAACGCGTGGGTGGTTTTATACCTTACATGTTTTAGGTACGGCTCTTCATCACAAGCCAGCTTACAAAAACTGCCTTTGCACCGGTTTAATTATGGCAGAGGGTGGTGTTAAATTATCCAAAAAACTCAAAAACTATCCTGACCCGTATATTGTTTTAGATTCAATGGGCTCTGATGCTTTAAGATGGTTTTTAATTTCTTCTCCGGTTATTAAAGGCGGTAACGTTATGATTGACCAAGAAGGTAAAGAAGTTTCAAAAGCCGCCAGAAAAGCTTTAATGCCATTATGGAACGCATTCTACTTCTTCTGCCTTTATGCTAATGCAGAAGGAATTAGAGCAACAAAAACGGTTGGTTCTAGCGATGTTTTGGATAAATACATTTTATCTAAATTAAAAGTTTTAACGGATGAGGTTAAAGCCGCTCTAGATTTATATGACATCAATCAGGCTTGTGCTCTTTGTTCCGAGTTTTTGGATATTTTAAACAACTGGTATATTCGTCGTTCACGCACTCGTTTTTGGGATGGTACGGATTTAACGGCTTTTAACGTGCTTTATACGGTTTTAATCACTATCACTAAAGTAATGGCACCGTTAATGCCAATGATGTGTGAATATGTCTATCGTAGTTTAACGGGCAAAGAGTCTGTCCATTTAAAACCGTATCCGGATGTTACGGCTTTAACTGAAGATACAGAGTTAATGCATAAGATGGATATGGTTCGGGCTATTTCTTCAACAGCCAAAGCCATTCGTGAAGAACATCGTTTACGCAACCGCTTGCCTTTGCGTTCTATGACATTGGCTGGTTCTATGGCAACTGATTTATATGAATTTACGGAAGTATTAAAAGAAGAAGTAAACGTTAAAGAAATTATCTTTAAAACAGATATTAAAGAAGTGGCAGATACATTCCTTTATCTTAAAACGCCGCTCATTGGTAAAAGATTGGGCCGTTTTATGAAAGACATTATGGCAGAATCAAAGACAACAAACTGGCGTAAAAATGAGGATGGAACACTTTCAATTGCCGGACAAACCCTTTTTGCTGAAGAGTTTGAGTTACGTCTTGTTTTAAAAGAAGGATTACAAGGTCAAGCCTTACCGGATAATACGGCCGTTATTCAACTGGATACAGAGATTGTTCCGGAGCTTGAAAAAGAAGGCATTGCTCGCGACTTTGTCAGAATGATTCAATCGCTTAGAAAAGAAAAGGGATTTGATGTTTCAGACAGAATTATGCTCTCTTTTGAAACAAAATCAGATTTGGTAAGAGAAGCAATCGCAGAACATGAAAATTACATTAAAGATCAGGTTTTAGCGGTTGAAATCAAACCGGCAACCGATAATTTGTTTAAAGTTGAAGAATTAGGAGATGCATCTATTTCTTTTGATGTAAACAGAAACTAACTGTTGCTTAAACACTTAAACACCCCGTACGGAAAGCGGGGTGTTTTTTTATGCAAATTAGGCTCTTTTGTATTTTTTTAAACACTTTATCTTTGTTATTTTTACTGTTTTTGAATGTTTAAATAAAAAAAATAACATTTAATGAAAGTTATGCTTGCATAAAATAAAAAATTAACTTATTGTTAATAAAGGTTAATAAAATCTATCTTTTTTAGTGAGGGTATATGCGCATTTTACTCATAGAAGACGATAAAGCTGTCAGTCAAAATATCTCATTGATTTTAAAAAGAGAAAATATGATTGTTGATGCTTCTTATTTGGGTGAAGACGGGATAGAAGATGCACGTCTTTATGATTATGATTTAATTATTTTAGATTTAATGTTGCCGGATATGGATGGTTACGAAGTTATTCGCCGTTTACGCTCAACACATATTTCAACACCGGTGCTTATTTTATCCGGTCTTTCATCAACAGATAAAAAGGTGAAAGGGTTTGGTTGTGGGGCTGATGATTATTTAACAAAGCCTTTTGATTCTAGGGAACTTATTGCTCGTGTAAATGCACTTGTTCGTCGCTCCAAAGGATATTCAGAAAACGTTATCCGAACCGGTGGTATGGAAGTTAATTTAAACTCCAAAATTGTTACCATTGATGGAAACACTCTTCATCTGACAAGCAAAGAATATTCTTTGTTTGAACTTTTAGCCCTTAGAAAAGGAACAACTATTAACAAAGAGCAATTTTTAAATCATTTATATGGCGGGATGGATGAACCGGAGATGAAAATTATTGATGTCTTTTTATGTAAAATCAGACGCAAGATTGAAAAATTATCTCCAGAAGAAGAGTATATTCAAACCGTTTGGGGGCGGGGCTATATCTTAAAAGATTTACCTGTTGTGCAATAGTCGGCTTCTAAATTATAAAACTATTTTTTAATAACAAAAAACACCCTCTAAAAAGAGGGTGCTTTTCTTAACAGAAAATCAGATTAGAATCCTAAACGCAGTCTTAAACCGACTGTATTTCCATGAATATCTGTTTTGTGTTCTTCGCCATCAATGATGTATTTAGCATAAGCACTAAGAGCAACACTTTTTGTAAAGTGATAAGCGGCCTCAATACCATAGCTGTAGATACGGGTTTCATCATATTCATCATAATCAACAGATAATTGATGATCCATTGAAACTTTCATTTTTGGGCAGTATGTATATAAACCGGCTGTACCTGTGTATTTAAGTTCGTTATCATCATCTTGGCTTTGATATACAGGAACTTCAACCGTACCGGCTAAATATGGTGTCCAATAACCCATTTTATAACCGGCTTTGGCACCAACTTTTGCATATTTATAGGCACCATCTCCGTCTAAGCCATAGTAATGCTCTTTTTGACCATAAGCCAAAAGGGATTGAACTTTTAAAGCACTGTCAGATACAAGGTTGTATTTTGATGTGATTTCAAAATCAACGTTCTTATCTTCGTTGTCTGTGATGCCGGCTTTAGAATATTTTGCCCATGTGTTAGAAACAGTTGCTCCTAATGACCATACATCTGACAAACCGTACTCTAATGTTTGTGTGGCGGTATGACCATAAGCCTTGCCTCTGTAATCACCGTTTTTAACGGTTGCCGTTGAATAATCATAAGATGTTGTAGAGGCAATTCCCCCTTCTGTTGGAACAAAAAACGGGTTAGTTGATTCAACAGCCATAGCGGTTGTTGCAAAACTCATGGCGCCCAATAATAAAAATGCTTTTTTAAACATAAATAACTCCTTTATAAAAAAGTTTGATTGTTACCAATCTGAATGCAGGACCCTCCTGCTGATATCTACTTTAGACAATCATAGCCGTATATGCAAGTAAAAAATGCTTTTTTTACTTTTTTATGACAAAAAACGAATCATTTTTTCATCATGGATTCGGATTCGCGTTCTAAAACACATACAATTTTAGAATCAATGACTTTTAAAAAATACAGTTGTTTTAGTCGTTTTTTTAGTCCAAAAATGGCACAAAAAATGAGTGCTTAAAAAAATAAAAAATTATTATTTTTTAATGGGATATAAAAAAGTAAAAAAAGCTGTTGACAAGGTGGAAGATTCATCGCTATGAATGAATCATACAGAACCCAAAAAGAGGTTTTTTACTCAACTAACACATGAAACTCAATTTTGAAAGGAAACACAAAATGACAGATGCGGAAATCTTAAAATCCTGTGAAAATGAACGTCAATCGGTTGAATGTTGGACTCGTGTGATGGGGTATTTCCGTCCGTACAGTCATTTCAACAAAGGTAAAAAATCAGAGTTTGAAGAAAGACGTTGGTTTACGGAAGATAAAGCTCAATGCAGTTGTGAAGTTAAAGCTGCTTAAGTTTGTTCTTTTAGAAAAAAATGCCCTTTCGGGGGCATTTTTTTGTTGTAAAAAATCGGATTTTTTTTATACTTAGAAAAAGGGAGTTTTTATATGTTTAAAATATTATTAACCGTTTTTGTTGTTTTATTTACTTTAATGGATATTTCATTATTGGTATCCGCATAAAGTCCATAAATAGGTAAAATGTGAATTTTACTTGGTGTAAAAGTATGAGTAATCGTAGTATTTTTATCTTTTCCTTTAATAGTAACTGTAGGACTTGTTAAATCACTTGTTTCAAAAATAATAAGGGCAGTAAGTGGTGAGTTACCATAAGGATTAAGGATTACTTTTGGATTTTCTATAGTATATCCTTCAGCATTTATTTGTTTTTCTTTTTCATTTTGAATCATTATAAATGAATTTCCATAATCTTTTTTTATTATTTACTATCTAACCTTATATTTTAATCCATTCTCCTAATATATAATCCCATTCTTCTGGATCAAATGGCATCATTCCGGCACATGGATGAAACGTTAATTCTCCAAAATATATTTGATTTTGTATTTCATATAAATCCACTCTTACAAATGGGAACCCTTCTGATAAACGACGTGAAATTTCAAGCATATTCTCATAATTCTGAGGTTTTTTAGGAATTTCATCAAACGGCTTATAATCACTTCTATTAAAATTTGCAAATGACCAATTCACATCTAAAAAACTAATTTGT
>CALCTR010000046.1 GCA_937906925.1 uncultured Alphaproteobacteria bacterium | reverse complement strand
AAATACATAAAATATACTAAAAAAACGCCCTCTTACAGGCGTTTTTTTTGATTTACACAGATAAACACAAAATCTATTTTTCAGAATCTCTCAGGTTAAAACTCTTAGAAGATAAATCCTTAAATCCTTCAGCCAATTTTTCATCACTATCCGCAAGAGTGACTCCGGCTTTTCTTTCAAAATCAGCCATTAACTCATTAGAAAATATGGCCTCGTTATAAAAAACATGAACCGAACCGCTGGGATATGCCTTAATATATACAACACCTCGCGGCAAAGGCAATCTTTGGGTAAATGAATCCGCCATCTTACCCTTTGATCTGGCAACCGAATAAACCTTCTGCACAGCTGTTAACGTTTGTGTTACACGCCATTTATCTTTTATCTCATCATAGCCTGCAATACCCACAATAGAAAGTACCGCAAAAATCATTAAAACGCCCAGCATTTCAACCATTGTTCTACCAGATTCTTTTTTAAAAAAACGCATAATCCCTCCTTTTTTAATCACCTTGTGTAATAATATAAGCATGTGGATAAAATGAATCTTTTGGTGCTTCCGGCTTAGACTTTCTCCCACAAGAGCAAAGCATTATTCCACACCCGATAACAAACACAAAAACAATCATATTTTTCATAAAAAACTCCTACATTTTATCAGGAACTTCCAAACCTAAAACATCAGCCATCTTAAGAGCAACTTTTAAAGCGTATTTTGTTAATGCCAATCTGGAGGATTGGATATCTTTTTGAGCATCCTTAATCGGACAATCGTGATAGAACAAATTAAAATCTTGTGCAAGCTTAAACAAATAATCACAGATAACATGCATTGCATCATTGTCATACGCGGTCTGGACACTATCCGGCATAGCAAAAAGACGTAGCAACAGTTGGCGTTCAGACGGATGTGTAATCACAGGAACATCTGTTACCGTTATTTCAGAAGAAACACCTGCCTTTTCCAAAAGAGATTTCATCCGAACCATTGAATACAACAAATACGGACCTGTTTTGCCTTCTGTACTTGTTAATTTATCTTCATCAAATATATAATTTTTCATCCGCTCATTCATTAAATCGGCAAATTTTAATGCTGATACTCCAACAATTCTAGATATTTTTGTTTTTTCATCAGCCGTTAAATCACGCCCCATCTCACCACTATCCATTTTTTTCAGAGCAGCATTAACGGCAATATCAATAAGCATGCGAAGCGTCATTACGCCCCCATCCCTTGTTTTAAATGGTTTATTATCTTTACCGTTAATAGTGCCGAACCCCAGATGTTTTAAAGTTGTTTTTTTACTTAAACCAATTTTATCAGCAACCTGAAAAACCTGTTCAAAATGCAAGGCCTGACGGGCATCAACAACATACAAAATCTCCTCAGCCTGAAATTCTTCAACCCTTTCTTCAATCGTGGCTAAATCTGTAGCGGCATACATAACCGCACCATCTGAGTTAATCATAATCAATGGTGGAAGCTCATTGCCGCTCTTAGACTTTTCAAGATTAATAATCTCAGCACCAGCATCTTTAACAAGCATTCCATCCGCTCTTAATCGGTCAACCATATTCAGCAATCTGTCATGGACATCTTTTTCACCACGCCAAAGATCAAATGAAACACCCAATTCATCATACATTTGACGAATATATCCAACAGAAATCTCTACAAAACAATTCAATAAAGCAAGCAAACCTCTCTCTTTATTTTGCAACCGACGAGTAAAATCTTTTGCAACCGCTAAATATTCAGGGTTTTGCTTAGATTTTTGAGAAGCAATCGGATACATCACTTCCAAATCTTTGCCCGTAAACGGAGCTTCTTTTGGATAAGTCCCTGTGAAATTTGCATCAAAATACGGCAAATCCGGTGTTCTCTCATAAATTTCAGCCATTAATAAGCCCATCGGCAAACCCCAATCGCCCAAATGAACATCTCCAACAACATCATCTCCCACAAAAAGATGTAGTCTTTTTAATGCCTCACCAATAATAGCCGGACGCAAATGACCAACATGCAAAGCCTTTGCAATATTAGGACCACCATAATCCATTACAATTTTTTTAGGAGCATTCGGATTTTCATATCCGGCTTTTTCTGCCGATAAAATATCATAAGCAATATTCGTTAATGCGTCATTTGAAATTCGCATATTAATAAAACCGGGACCATCAACGGTAACCTTTTCAAAAAACGAATCTTCTTTTAAAAATAAGGCAATTTGTTCAGCCAATACGCGGGGATTTTGTTTTAGTTGCTTAGCTAATGACAAAGCCCCGTTTGCCTGATAATCACTAATATCCGGTCTATCTGACAAACGCACCAACAAAGGAGCCTCTTTAAAACCGGCACTTTCAAAAGCATTTTGGACTTTTTGTTTAATAAGAGTTGTTAAATTCATTTTTATATCCTTACTGTTAATTATTTGTAAGGATTATACAAAATCTTTTCAAAAAGAGCAAGAGGTTTTACTTTAAATAAAAAAGTGGAAGGAGAACGACCCGAAAAATTAAAAATGGGCTGCTTTCTTCCGAACCTGACCCGCTGTTTTTAGTTTTCGTCCGTTTCCTTCCGTTGTTAAGATAATGCTTTTTATTTTTTTTTGCAATAAAAAATGTAATTATATTGCCAAAAAAATATTTTAAATAAGCGTCAAGGGATACGTTTCTTCAATTGTATAATATTTGCCCTCCCCATTTTCACGGGCATGACTGGCAAACAAAGAAAACGAATCCACCAAAAATTCACGGCTGTGAAATAAATTGTTTAAAGCAATATATTTAAAAACCTCATCTATTGTTGTGCCTTGCAATTTCGCGAGACTAACGTGCGGTACAAACTTAAACCTGTCCGCATCACCCCCGCCTGCTTTTTTAACAGCTAAATCTATTTTTTGTTGCAATTCACCGATAATCTTTGGTTCACTAACACCGGTCCAAATATGATGCGGTATATTTTTAGAGGCGAAATAATGTATCTCTTTAAACGACATATAAAATGCCGGAAATCTGATATACCTCAACTCTTTCAAAACATCCTCTGCCACCGGCTCTTCAACATTACCGACAAATCTTAAGTTTAAATTTAATTTATCCTTCGGATGCCATAGAGCCCCCTCCAGTCCACCACGCAGAGAATACAGCTCATCCTTTACATCTTCCGGCAAATCTAAACCAACGAATAGACGAATCATAAAAAAACTCCTTTGCAAAATTGTTTAATTTAGTATATAATGAAAAAAAACAAAAAGGAAGTGAAAATGACAAAATTAACTGTTTTAGAAATTCCTCACCCGATTTTATATGAAAAGGCTGAGACTGTAAAAGAAGTTACCCCTGAGATTCAGACGCTTTTAAGCGACATGCTTGAAACGATGTACAAGACAAACGGCGTTGGTCTTGCCGGCAATCAGGTTGGTGTATTAAAACGAGTCGTTGTTATTGATTGTGCACCTAAAGACAGCGAACCGGACCCCATTAAAATGGTAAATCCCAAAATTATTGCTCGTTCCGACGAACTTGTTTTGCAT
>CALCTR010000045.1 GCA_937906925.1 uncultured Alphaproteobacteria bacterium | reverse complement strand
ACTAATTTGGATTAATTTTCTTTTTAATGGTATGTAGATACTCTCCAATATTCATGGCATGATCGCCAATGCGTTCTGCATTTCCTGTAATAAGGAAATACTGTTCAAAGCTTGTTACATTAGACCAATTATTGCTATTTACCAAAATCTTAGAAATATACTGTGAAATATCTTTATTCAAAGTATCAATCAATTTTTCAGTTTCAGCAGCTTCCTTTAAAAGTGATGCATCACTATTCAAAACTGCATTGAAACATTTTTCTACATTTTCATCTGCCAATGTAATCATGCGCTCAATTTCCTGTCGCAGCAAGTCCATATGAATCACATCTGCACCAAGCTGAGTTCTGGTACGACCAAATTCCTTGTTGAGCTCGCCCAAAAGTGATGTATTCTTTGCATCTTCTGGCGCATCTGGCAGAATTTTTGTAGCGGCTTTTGCAAGCAGTGTCCCAAAAGGTATGAGTAGGATTGTTGTTGCGATATTAAACACTGTGTGCATATTCGCAAGCTGGGCTGCTGGCTTGTCTGGAGTAAAGCCGCCAACAAATTCTGCAATAGGAAAAGATAAACAAAGTATAGTAAACACAACTGTACCAATGATATTGAACATCAAATGCCTGTTGAAGAATGCGGAAATATGCTTATTTTGGTATCAACGCCGATCGGCAATTTATCTGACATTTCAAAACGAGCCATTGAAACGCTTAACGAGGCAGACATCATCGCTTGCGAAGACACAAGAACAAGCGCATCCTTATTCAATCTCATTGGGGTAAAAGCAAAAAAACTCATCCCTTATCACGAACATAACGCCGATAAAGCCCGTCCGAAAATCATCAAATATCTGGAACAAGGACTCACGGTTGCCCTTGTGAGTGATGCAGGCACACCTCTTATTTCTGACCCGGGCTTCCGTCTTGTAAGAGAGTGTCGCCAATTGGGATTAAAAGTCACCACCGTTCCCGGCGCTAATGCCGTTTTATCCGCTTTACAACTTTCGGGCCTTCCGAGTGATGCTTTTTTATTTGCCGGTTTTTTACCCACAAAACAAAGCGCCCGAAAATCACACTTAATGACCTTTAAATCCGTTTCAGCCACTCTCATTTTTTATGAAACAGCAAATCGTTTAATTGAGTCCTTAGAAGATATTTTGACTATACTTGGCGATAGAGAAATTTCTCTTGTCAGAGAAATCACCAAACGATTTGAAGAAGTAAAATCAGGTACTGTTTCTGAACTTTACAATTATTATCTGGAAAACGGTTCCCCAAAAGGCGAAATTGTTCTTGTCATTGATCGGGTCAGAGAAACCGCCCCCCAACAAGATGATGTTGACACCTTGATAAAAGAAACACTTAAGACCTATTCTCCAAGAGATACGGCCACACTTGTTTCTAAAGCAACAGGCTTAAACAAAAAAGAGATATACAAAAAAGTTTTGGATTTAAAAAATGACTAAAAAATTTAAAAACATACATATCACAGAAAAGGTTGCTTTATTTTATCTCAGATTAAAAGGATATCACTTAATTTGCAAAAATTTTACTGTTAAAAACGGAACGGGTGCAGGTGAAATTGATTTGATTATGCGTCAGGGAAAAACAATCATTTTTATAGAAGTAAAAAAACGTAAAACCTATCTTTTAGCTGCTCAATCCATTGATATCAAGAACCAAATGAGGGTTGTTAAATCCTCTGCTGTTTTTTTTAAACGTTATCCCAAATATAATTCCTTTCAGGTAAGATATGATGCTGTTTTATTTAAAGATAAAAGTTTTTGGCCAAAACATATAAAAGGGGCTTGGAGAGTTTTATAATGAAATTTATTTTATTGGGCTTTTTATGTTTTTTTATCAGCGGCTGCCAATTTATTGGCACCATCTACAATACAGGCCATAAAGTTACCTCTATTGTTTTAGACGATAGAGCACTTAAAGACGATTGGAACGACACAAAAATAAATATCGCAATCAGAAATGCTCTTATGAAAAAAGATTTTAAATATCTTTTAGATATTGAATTAACTGTTTTTGAAGGAGCTGTTCTGTTAAACGGTGCATTACCACAAACGGCTCTGATTGATGAAGTTAATCAGACCGTTTGGGAAACTGAGGGCGTTCAAAAAGTATACAATTATATTCGCCTTGCCGAACCGCCATCGCTTAGCATTGTAAATGAAGATGCCGCTGTATCAGCTAAAATCAGATACGAACTTTCTTTAACAAAAGGCATCTCTTCCGTTAATTATAAAATGACAATGGAAAACGGAACCATTTATCTGATGGGTATTTCAAAAGATGATGAAGAGCTCAAAAAAGTTATTGCCGTTATTAAAAACACCGTCAGTGTCCAAAAAATTATTGTTTTAACCCGTTATCAATAAATAATTAAGAAGCCGGTGGTAAAATCTCTATAACAGCCAATCTGTTTTTGTTTTTTTGTACAATGGTAAATGAGAACCCATCTATAACAAATGTTTCACCGGCTGCCGGGATACGCTCAGCTTCATATAAAATATAACCGGCCAAAGTGGAAGCGTGCTCATCTGAAAGCTCCCATTTAAAATGCCTGTTTATATCTCTGATAGTTGTTTGTCCGTCTAATTGAAACCCACCCGCATCCGTTTTTACAACTTGTAAAACAGCTTGTGATGGCTCGTCATTTTCATCCGAAATATCTCCCACAATTTCCTCTAAGATGTCTTCTAAGGTAACAAGTCCCTCTATTACCCCATATTCATCAACAACAAGAGCAAAATGTTCTCTACGTTTTTTAAATGCATGTAACTGATCCAACAATGATGTGGTATTCAAAACAAACCATGGTTTTGTTAAATAATCCACAATAGAGACTTTCATCTTTCCGCGATAATAAGCATTCATCAGCTTAATCAAAGCTTTAGCATGTAATACACCTATAATATTATCCGGTTCACCTTTCCAAAGCGGAATTCTGCTGTAAGGAGAACGACTTAAAAATTCAAAAATATCAGGCAACGGTAATGATGCGTTTAATGAAACAACCTGACTTCTATGAACCATAATATCTTCAACCGTTACCTCACTTAAGTCCAAAACACTTTTTAACATAACGCGTTCTTGATTGATGGATGTATCTTCAGTCGGCATTAAAAGTGTACCGCGAATTTCTGCTTTAACTGCGTCTGCATCAACGACTTCACTAGAAACCGGTAAACATTTAATCAACCATTTGGAAAGCACATTAAACCCTCTTACAGCAGGGGAAAAACATACAATAAAAAAATTTAAAATCGGAGCACTAAACATAGCGAAAGAAAGTGAATTGTTCATAGCGTATGTTTTAGGCAAAATTTCTGAAAATAATAGAACAACAAAGCTCACACCGAAAGTTGCCACCAAAACGCCATACTTTTCACCAAAATATTCTATCATCAAAGCTGTTGACAACGCAGTTAAAGCAATATTTACGATATTGTTACCAAATAAAAGCGTTCCCAAAAGTTTTGGCGAATCCTTTTTAAGCAGCATAATTTTTTGGGCCCGCCAATTTCCTTTTTTTCCCATATCATATAATTGGGGCATAGAAACAGCTGTCATTGCCGTTTCAGTTCCCGAAAAATAAAAAGACAGCAATAACAAAATACCAAGAACAATATACTCAAACATTTTTCTTCCTTATGTTTTTAAAAATTTTTTTCTTTTTATATTTGGGAAACGGTGCCGAATTTTTATCTTCTACCGTTTCAATAATATTCCTCTTTTCCAGTTCTTTTAATAAACGGCTAACGGTTCTATAAGGCGATTCTTTAAATGACTCCACCGTTATATCAGCCTCAGAATAAATTGGATAGCGTTCCGCCACCAATCGTTCTATTGTTTTTTGATTATCCGCAGACGGCACCAACGGCCGATGCGTTCTGCCCTGCGTTCTTTTTGAAATAACATCACTTGAAGCCTTAATCCATATTGAAATTGCTTTTTGTGTCGCAAGTTGCCTTGTCTTTTCAGATAAAAAAGCTCCACCACCGGAAGACAACACACAAGGCTCACCGTTTAATAACCGATGCATAACCCGCTCTTCTCCCAAACGAAACTCTTCCATTCCGCACTTAGAGAATAATTCATTGATTAAAAAACCGGTTGACTTTTCAATTTCTTTATCACTATCCACAAACGGCAGTTCCAATCTTTTGGATAAAATACGCCCCAAACTTGTCTTGCCGACACCCATCATGCCGACTAACAAAATAATTTTAGGCTCTAATAATTTTTGTTTCATGTTCTTTTCTTGACAATTTTCTAAAAAATATAGTATTAGTGTATCATAGCAATATTTATTCAATCTGTCTAGTATAAAGGATAATAAAATGGCCAAGAAAGAAGAAAAAAAATATTTATTGGTAAAAATAATTGCTCTTATTATTATAGCCTTTTTTGTGGCAATCGCATTTATTGAACCTAAAACAACAACTCAACATATTGAAAAACAAATTGATATTGAATTAAAATAAATGAAAAAAATCTCTTTTAGATTGCTTTTGGCTCTGTTTTTATCGTATCAAGCACAAGCCAGTTTGGTTGAATCTGAGGTTATTGTTGAAGATTTACCCTCCTTTACTTTAAACAGTCTTGGAACAAATTCTGTTTTTTCATCAGATATTTGGCAAGAAAGTGAAGAAAAAGCCCTTTTTTCTTTAATTGATTCTATTGGAACTGCACCTTTGACTCCTGCCTCTAAAAAAGTTTTGGTTTTACTGCTGACACAAGATACAACAGGCTATAAAAACAGTCAAAATAATACGGATACTTTTTTAATAAAAAGACTACAAGCACTGGTGCGACTGAACGCGTTTAACGAAGCGTTAACATTAATCAATCAGGTGCCGGCACAAAATCAATCAGAGGAAATTATCAAAATTAAAACTTATCTTCTTTTATCACTTGGAAATACCGAAGATGCTTTAAAATTAACAGAGGAATATTCTTTAGGTACATTTACAGATAAAGCAAGGATCAATGCCTTTCTTGAAAAAGAAGAAAAGAACAAAGCCGTTTTATCTTATGAAATTTATAGAGAGAACAACGCCGATGACGACCCTGTTTTTTACAATCTTGCCGAATCCGTTTTACTGGAATTAGACACTCCGTTTAAAGAAGATCCTGTTTTTTTTGTTGATCACGCCTTTTTACTTTCCAGATTAAAAAATAGTTCTATTAACTATCAAAAACTACCCGACTCAGTCAAAAAAATATTGATTGATTTACCTGCAACCCCTATTGAAACCCGAATTGAACTTGCTGAGCAACTTAACTTATCTGCAGACGAATTAGCTAAAATTTATACGTTACCCTTATTAAATTTGCCTGTTGACAAAAACCATTTGAAACGAGCTGAACACTATCAAAGCATTTTAAAAACAAACGCCCCTGCAGATAAAGTATCATTACTTAAAAATCTTATAGAATCAGCAAAAAATGATAAACTATTATTAAATATTGCACCTCTTTTAATGGAGGTCCTTAATACAATTTCAGCACAACCAGAGCACATTGATTTGGCCTTTGATGCAACACAAATTTATGCCCGTTATGGTAATTTAGAAAAAGCAAATGAGTGGTATCAGCTTTTAAAAGACAGTTCCTCTGATACATATCAAAAACAAAGACTTTTACTTATTCCCGCATTACAACTGCTTGGAGCTGGCTTACCTGCAGAGACAAATTCCCTTTTAACACATTTTTGTACCAACCCGCAAACCCGAGATTGTGCTGATTTTTGGCAACGCATTCCCGTTATTTTTTATGAGGAAATAACAGCACCCAAACCAATAGCTCAAACAATTACTCCGTTTGAATACATCAAAGAAGAAAATAAATTAAAACAAGGAGAAAATTTAATAAAAGCTATTTTAGACTTAAATAATCCCCTTATCAATGAGAAAAAGAACATTTTATCTTTTATTAACATCTCTGCACCGCACAATATAGCGAAAGAATTAAAACAAGAAAGTATGATTTACCAATGAGTCAACGTCAAATTGATGCTTTTATTGATATGATGACGGCTGAACGGGGTTCCAGCTTAAATACAACTAAGGCCTATCGTCGGGATTTAACAGATTTATTTAATTTTTTAAACGCCCAAAATATTGAATTACGTAAAGCAAAACCCACTGATTTACAAAATTATATTCAAAACGTGGCTAAAAATACACTCAGTGCCAAAACACAAAGTCGCAGATTATGTGCCATTCGGGAGTTTTATCGGTTTTTATACTCAGAAGATTTAATTAAAAAAAATCCGACTGATTATCTGCAATCCCCTAAAACAAAAAAATCCCTCCCCAAGTATTTAACCGAATCAGAAATCAATATTTTAATTGATACTGCATCAAGAAAAAATGATCGGATTCATTTAATGCTTGAAATGCTGTATGCCTCCGGTATGCGAGTTAGCGAGCTTGTTTCTTTACCTTTAAACGCCGTTACTCAAGACGAAAAAATCATTACCGTTACCGGTAAAGGCAATAAGGAAAGAATTGTTCCATTAAATTCACAAACAATCAAACTTCTAAACAAGTGGTTGATTAAAAGAGAATGTCATCTAAAAAAAGGACGACCATCAAAATGGTTATTCCCATCCGCATCAAAATCCGGACACTTAACCAGAGACGGTTTTTTTAAACAACTAAAAAGCATCGCTTTAGAAGCAAATTTAAATCCAGATTGTGTTTCACCGCACGTTTTCAGGCATTCTTTTGCCAGCCACCTTATCGCACATGATGCTGATTTGCGTTCTGTACAGAAGATGTTGGGGCATGCTGATATCTCTACGACAGAGATTTATACGCATATTTTACAAAACAGATTAAAAAAGACTGTTGAAAAATCTCATCCTTTGTCGTATAGTGATATTCAAAAGGGAAAATAAATGATTATAACAAAGTATATTTTAAAACAGCTGACGGTCAGCTTTTTGCTCATTCTTCTTGGTATGACAACACTTGTCTGGCTGACTCAGTCGTTACGCATGATAGACATGATTGTTACCAAGGGAGTACCGGTCCGTATCTTTTTGGAGATGACATTGCTTGTCTTACCGAACTTTATCCAAATTTTGTCGCCTCTTGCTTTATTTGCCGTTATTTTATTTATATTTTCAAGAATGCAAGCCGACAAAGAAATTATGGTTATGAAAGCCATCGGCATGTCCAACAGACAAATTATGATGCCGGCTTTTATGTTGGCGATAATTTTAACGGTTTTTGGTTATGTTTTAACATTGCAAATTATCCCCAAATCGCATGAAGAATTAAGCGAACTCAAATGGCGGGTTAGGAATGACTTATCTCATATGTTATTGCAAGAAGGTCAATTTAATACTCTCAGCAACGGTCTGACTTTGTATGTTAAAGAACGAGCAGAGGACGGCTCTGTTTTAGGGGTTATGGCTTATGACGCTAAAGATCCTAAAAATATTTCTATTTTAATTGCCGAAAAAGGGTTTATTTTTCAAGAAGCAAACGGGTTTCAACTTGTCTTTCAAAAAGGGACCAGACAAGAATATAATCCTGACACAAAAAAATTCTCTATTCTCAAGTTTCATAAGTACAATATGTTTTTCAGCGATAAAAAACAATCAGGTTCATCCAGAAGTTTAGATGAATCAGAATACAGCCTTTCAAAACTTTTTTCTATCACGCAAGAAGAGGCTAAAACTCCTGTTATGTATAGAAAATATAAAACAGAGGCCTTGAAGAGATTAACAAAACCCCTTTATAATTTAACCTTTATGTTTTTAGCTATGTTTGCTATTTTAGCACCATTTTATAATCGTCGCGGTCAAATGGGCCGAATCAATTTTATTATTATTACAACACTCATTGTCCAATCTTTAGCTCTTGCATTTGAAAATTTAACCGCTAAAAATTTATGGTTTGCTCCGCTTATGTTTTTAAACATTTTTGTGCCGGTTATTTTGGTTTATTTTTTAACCATGCGTCCGATAAAAAATCCGTTTAAAAAACATATTGCCCTTGTGGCTCTATTTACAGCTTTTTTAATTACTCCTTATACAAGTTTTGCCCAAGTCAAATTTGACCCACAGGTAAAAATTGAAAAAGATAAACCTGTTGACTTTGAAGCAGATGAAATTTTTTATGATAAAGAACAAAATTTAATTATTGCAACAGGTCATGTGATTATTGAGCAAAACGGCACCATTATAAAGACTGAAAAGTTCATTTTTGACCGCAAAAAAGGGGACATTATTATCCCGCAAAAAGCTGAAATATCCACACCGGACGGAACCGTTACCTATGCAAAAGACGGCGTTTTAACACCAGCTTTAAAAGAGGCTATCAGCAATACAATAGAGATGCATTTGTATGAAGGCTCCTTTGTTTCAGCTGAACGCTTAAAAAGAAAAGAGGGTGGTAACATCATGTATCTGAAAAAAGCCATGTATACTCCTTGTAGTTTTTGCACAGGCGAATCTCCTCTTTGGAAATTAACCGCTAGAAACATCAAACATAATGTCCCTGAAAAAGAAATGTCTTTCACCCACTCTTTATTACGGGTTAAAGAAGTTCCTGTCTTTTATTTTCCATATTTAAACATTCCTGATTTTACAGTTAAAAGAAAAACAGGTCTTTTAGCTCCGAGTTTTGCTCACAGTAATGAAATGAAACAAGGCGTTAATTTACCATTTTTTGTTAATATCGCCGACAATCAAAACTTAACTGTTAGCCCCACAATTTCAACCAGTCATGACCCCTTAACATTTATTGATTATGAAGGATTATTCTCTCGCGGATTTTTAAAATTACAAGCCAGCGGAACACGCGACAATGAAGATAAAAATCAAGGGCATATAAAAACAAATATGCAGTTTGACATTTCAGATAAATGGCGTATTTCAGGACAATATTACAGAACATCCTCTGATACTTATTTCAGGCGATATTCTCTACCGGATGTCAACACTTCGGATCAGTATTTAGAGTCCAACATTACAGCTGAACGTTTTGGTGAGAGAAATTATTTTCATTTTAAAGGCCTTTCCTTTCAAAACCAACATGGCCGAGTTAATCAAAAGGCTATACCCGTTTTTATTCCGACAATGAACTATTCTTATACAACCGATGCTTTAACAAGCAACGGATTATACGGATTTTCAAATTTAAATGCTGTTGCCTATAACAATCGTCAGCGATTTAAATCCAACCGAGCTTCCATAACACAAGGGCTTAGATTACCTTATATTTCAAGATTCGGTATGGTTGTTGATACCAAAGCAAGCGTACGTGTTGATGGATATAACGTTGACACAGGGAAATACTCTTTTTCACAATTACCATCGGATGAAACATATTCCACCGGTCGTTTTTATCCTGTTTTTTCATCCAAGATGAGTTATCCTTTTGCCCATGCCGGAGAAGAATACACACAGGTTATTTCACCTATTTTAATGTTAGTATCAACACCTGTCAGCGGTAACAAGGATAAAATTCCAAACATTGACAGCTTGGATATTGATTTTGATGATACTAATCTTTTTTCTGAAAACAGATTTATCGGTTATGATCGGGTAGAAACAGGTACCAGAGCCAATTATGGTGTGGAATATTCCATCTACGGCACAAAAAATATTTCTTCCTCCTTTTTGTTTGGGCAATCTTATCGCTTTTCCGGAGATGAAATTATGGATAAAGCATTAGGTTTTCAATCCCGTTATTCAGATTATGTCGGTCGCTTACAAACAAATTTTGATATTTTTTCTTTAGCCTATCGCTTTAGATTAAATAGGGATGATTTTGAACCGGTCAAAAATGAAATTACTTTTTCAGTCGGTAAGGCACCTCTGCGTATTGGTTTTGACTATATCCGAATCAAAGATAAATCTGAACTCAGTGAATATTCCTACTATAAAAATCGGGAGGAAATCCTCTTCTTCGGTTCTTCAAAACTCTCCAAACATTGGTCATTATCCGGTTATTACAGATACAATCTTGAAAAAACATCCAATCAAAAAGGTCCTGTTGAAGCCGGTCTTATCACACAATATGAAAACGATTGCAGTATTATCTCATTTGAATTAGATAAATCTTATACCTATGATAGAGAATACAAAGGTGATACATCCTTTATGGTAAAATTTATTCTTAAAACATTAGGGGGAATGTAATGAAATCTCTTTTATTTATTTGTTTAATTTTGTTAAATCTACCCAGCTATAGCGGACAGATTGTAGCCATTGTTAATGATAAACCCATATCAACTTTTGATGCCGAGGCCAGAGCAAAACTCATATCTATCCAAAACTCAACACCCATTACAACGGCCAAAAAAAAAGAATATATTAAAAAAGCTTTAGACTCTTTAATCAATGACCAAATCAAAATAACAGAAGCTGAAAAAAACGGCTTTAAGGTTGAAGAAAAAGAGGTTAATGATGCCATCACCCATCTTGAAATGCAAAATGGTTTAAAAAAAGGAGAAATGGAAAAAACGCTCGCTCGCAATCAAATTCCTCTACATATTTTAAAAGACCAAATTAAGGCTGATTTAATGTGGTTGCAAGTCATTCAAAAAAATAAACGCTCTTTAAAAGAGCCAACTGAAACACAGATTACTCAACTCAGAGAGAACATCAGAAAAGAACTGAGACAAGAAGGTTTTTATGTCGCAGAAATGTTGATTGAAAATCAAAAAGATGCTAAAGAAAGCTATCGTAAATTACATCAAGGAACCGCCTTTCAGGATTTAGCAAAAAAATACTCTATTGCTCCTTCTGCACAAAAAGGCGGAGAAGTCGGCTGGATAAAACCGACACAATACTCTAAAGAAGTTATGGATGCTTTAAGACTGATGGGACCGGGTGATGTTTCCACGCCGTTAAAAACAGATAAAGGATACCTTATTATTTTGATGATAGATAGAAAATATGCTATCACAACCAGCACCATCCCTATTTGGGAGTTAGCTCAAATGGCTTTGGAGGCAAACAAAACATCCGCTTTCGGTGATAAAATAAAAGGATTGAAAAATTGCACAGAATTTTTGGATTTTGCCAAAACAATAGCCATCAAAGAATCCGTTAAATCCGGCATGGTTTCACCGGAGCAATTACCCAGAGAGTTAAAAGAGCTTTTATCAAAAGAGACAACTCAAAAAGTTATCGGTCCAATCCAAACACCGGAATCTGATTTATTTTTTATGAAATGCAAAATTACCAACAAGAAAGTTGTACCGGAAGACAATGAACTTAAGGCACAGTTAGAAGCCAAAGCAATGGAAGAACTTTCCGAAAAACTATTAAGAAACGCAAAGCGGTTTGCCGTTATTGAAATGAAATAACTGCTAGGGAGGACAAATGAAAACGATTATTATTGACGGAAAAAAAATGGCCGAGGAAATTCAAAACAATTTAAAGGCCACCATTCAAACATTAAAAAGAAAACCCAAACTAGCCGTCATTCTCGTTGGTAATAATCCGGCCAGTCTTATTTATGTCGGTAATAAGAAAAAAATCGGTGAAAATATCGGTGCTGAAACAGAGGTTTTTCATCTCTCTCCCGTTATGACACAAGATGCCCTTATTGCCTTTGTTGAAGAGCTTAATCAAAATAAAGAAGTGGATGGCATTTTAGTGCAATTACCGCTTCCGTCGCACATTGACGAAAATAAAGTATTAAGTGCCCTTTCTCCTGATAAAGACGTAGATGGTCTACACCCTGATAATTTAGGCAGACTTTTTATATCCTCAACAGATTTAAAGCCATGCACCCCTCTTGCCTGTGTGGAATTGATAAAATCTGTTGTACCTGATTTAGAGGGAAAAACAGCCCTTATCATCGGTCGGTCGCGTCTGGTCGGCAAACCATTAGCACAAATGCTTTTAAGTGAAAACTGTACTGTCGTTCAAGCACATTCAAAAACAAAAAATATAGAAGAATTAAGCAAGATAGCCGATATTTTGGTAGCAGCAACAGGTAAACCGCATTTGATACATAAATCATTTATCAAAAAAGGGGCTGTTTTAATTGACGTCGGTATTACACGACTTGAAAACAAAAAAATAACCGGAGATATTGATTTTGAAGACATGCAGGGTATTGCTAGTGCTATTACCCCTGTCCCAGGCGGTGTAGGGCCTATGACCGTTACCATGCTTTATGTCAACTTACTGACTGCATACAAAAAAAACTTGCATAACTCCTAAAATTGGTGTAAAATTATAGTAAGAGGCATTTTTATTACAGGAGGGGGTTATGTTTCTAAAAAAAATATTTTCAGCCACTTTACTATCAACGCTCCTGTTCAGCACGTCTGCAATGAGCGTTCCGGCACTTTACACCAATATGGATCAATCTCTTATCAATTTTTCATCTTTAAAAGCACAACTGGGAGAAAATCTCTTATCCGGTCTGTTTGGTAGCCATTTGGATATCTTAGGTAAGCCAAATTTTTATTCCTTTGAGGCTATCAGCTCAAAAGTTACGGATAAATTGGTGGATTCTCTTGATCCAACCGGTCTTTATGACAAGGTTAAAGATTTAGCTAAAGAAGCTTATGATGATGAAAAAGGGGTCTATAAATACCTTGAAGATAAAGCAGATGAAAAGTTTGATGACTATAGAGAAAGTTTGGGTGAAGAGGCTAAAGAATTGATTGGTATAGAGCAAGACGCATCAGATGATGCTGCCAGCAAAGAATACGACGAACAAAAAAGCCAAATTGACGCAGAAATCAATGATGCCACTCTTATGCAAGAACGGCTTAATGAAACATTGGAACAAAATAAAGGAGCTATAGAAGCAGGGAGAGAAAAATCAACTCGAGAATGGGAAAAAGAGTTAGATGAACTACGCAGAGATAGAATAAGTCAGGCTCCGGCAGGTTTTGGTTTCTCCTCTGTTTTGGTTGGCATAAACGGCACCCCCTCTGCCAGTTGGCAAACAGAACTTTTTGGCTCTAAAAAAGCTTATGCCTTCTTATCCGGAGGTGGTAGCGGACTTATCAGCAAAATTGCGGCCTTAAATCCCTTAGGTAAATTACTTGGCGGTAGTGATAATAACTGCGGTGCTTTGACAAGCGGTGATGCCGTTACAAAGTGTTATTATTCTGATAACGAGGCTAGTAACCTACCGGTTAGAACCGTTAGTGAGAAAAAACGCAACGTTACAGCAGCTCTTAATAAGGATTCTGGTGAATTGATGGCTAATGCAACCAGTATTGCCAATAGAACCGGCGAATTTGAAGAGAAAAAATCCGCCATAGAAAATGAAGCAACCAGTGGCACAACAGTTTCTGAAGTTTTAACACTCAGGGGCAGTAGCGAACTTGTTAATAACAACTTGATGGGTGTTCAGTTAGATATGGATATTCAACGTCTTTCCACCCAAGCGTTAACAACATATCAATACATAAATGCCTCCGGTACTTCCGATTTGACAAAAAGTGGTAAAATTAACTTAAATGAGTTGAAAGGGTTGGCAAAATGAAGAAGATTTTACTCTTTTCTCTCCTCTCATTTTTTTGTATATCACCGGCACAAGCAGCATCTATTCAAGATGTAGGCCCTTATAGTGCACAAAGTGCTCAACAGGGAAGTGAAGATACCCAACTATCTTTGAAAAAGATGGAATCTGTTGTAGAAGCAGAGCTTAAAAAATTGATTATGGGGACATTTTCAGAGTGGGCAAATGCCGCACAAGGGTTTATTGATTTCCCATTAACAGAGGTGTCTGCCAGTGCAGTTGCCTCTATTTCGCCATCCAGCGGATCTAAATCTTCTCTTTTTCCGGAAGGGCAACAAATGGTTGCCATCAGAGATAAGGAATTAATCTCTTCCCCTGATATGGGAACAGCTAGTGAGGCACAGCAGGCTCTAGCCTCAGAAAGCGGGACGATTGAAGGAAAAGCCGGTGCTAAAAATACAGCTGACACAAAACTTAAAAGAGAGTTAGCCATTACCGAAATCGGCACTCATGCCTATGCTTTAGCTTTGGTCAACAGAGCAGTTGCTTCCAGAAGCATTGGCTCTTCTGCCTCCTCTGCCAATAAGCAAGCCAGTGAAAAAATCAGCTCCGCAACAGATAACACTTCTGCCATTGCAACGACTACTTCCGTAACACTGAGCGGATCAGAAACGCTCAACTCTTTGGTAAATGTCAATGCCGTTTCAAATGTTCGTGAATCTTTAGCGATTGCAGAACAAAACAACGCCTCCTCTGTACTGCTTAATCCATTAAACGGCATCGGCTCGTTCGGGTCATTGGATAGCTCCAGTATGTTAGGTGGAGGACTTGGCGGTAGTTTGGGTAGTACACTTAAGAATTTATTCTGAGAAATAAGGGGGGAATGGACATGAAAAATTTAAAAACACAGCTTGGGATAATACTCCTTTTCTCTTTTGTTGCACTATCGGCACAAGCAGGTCCAACTGCTGATCCGATAGCGGCAGCTTTTGCACAAGTGCAATTAGAAATTCAAAAAATAATAACTCAACTCTCCGACCAAGCTAAAGAATGGCTTAAACAGCAAAACAAAGATATTGGTGAAGTTGCCTCTAATGCCATGCCCGAAAATGTAAAAAAGAGTGAAGCAGAAGTTGAATCCACCGATTCAACCCCCCTTGCCGAGAAAATAACCGCCTCAGAATTGGAAAAAGAAACACCAAGTGTTCCGGCTGTACAAAGTATTATTAAAAGAGATATGCTTGTTGATAACAAAACCCTTTATCAGTCCGGTGGGATTACAGAGGTAGATAAAAACGGCCGTTTTGAAGATAAATCTGCTCAAGAGGCTTTAGCAAAAAACACACAAGAATTTATGTCCAGAAACGTACATATGACATTGGAACAAGGTCGGGCTCTGGCACAAAAAGTTCTTGATTTAGAAGCAACTAACAGGACAAAAGAATCCCAAAAAACAAGTTCAGATATAAATAGCCGTGATACACATACCAAGTTTGAAAAAGGAAATGCCGTTTTAACCCAAATCGTCAATTCTATACTGAATGAAATTTTGGTTTTAAGAGCATCTAGTTTGGAGATTGATGCCATACAACAAATCCAATCCAAACAAAAAGCTGTTACGTTAACCCCCAAAAAGAACTAAAGAGGAGAATATCTTATGCGTTACAAATTATTACTTTTACCGGCTCTTATCTTTAGTTTAGGATTAACATCCGTTTCAAAAACGGCTCTTGCCTGTCCGATTACAGATACTATGAATATGCCTCACATTTTTGCAAACGTTGCAAATTTACTTGGGATTAATACAGCCTCAAATGAAACAAATGCAAAAGAAGAAGAATTAAGACAAGTAAGAACAGGTAATGCGGGTTGTTCTGACGGCCCTACAAATAAATCTACTGAAATAAAGTCAACGGCTTATGATTATTTAATCAGTGAACCTGTTATGAGTAAAATCATAAATATCAAAATTTGCCCTTCTCCCAAATCAGGCCTGAATATCCCTCTTCTTTCTTCTTTTAAAGAATGTACAGATGCGGATAGAAAAACGTTTTTAACACCGCAACCCTCTTTTGAAGCAGCTATTAACGAAATTAAAACAAAACTTTTTATGGAAAAATTAAAACCTATTTCTACAAAAAATGTTTTGGGCAACGTAGATTTACCTGCCGGCCAGGTTAAAGCTTCCTCGCTTGACGCTGTTAAAGAGTTAAGAAATCGGCGAGCAAAATATGCTGAAGCTGTTGCCAGTACAACAAAAGCTATTGCAACACAGGTTCGCCAAAAACATAAAGCAGATATGGAAACTTTGGCAAATGCACAGGCAAAAGGATGTAACCAAACACAAAGCCACGCCATGCAAAACAGAAATATGAAAGCTTTGTTAAAAGCACAAGCGGCCAGTATTATGGTCCAAGTTATGGCAATGGAACAAGAGGTTGCCATCAAATTTATTAACGAACCCATTCATATCATAACGGAAGATGAATTGAAAAATGCGTTAGGAGTAAAAAAATGAGACTGATAATCCTTTCAATTTTAATTATGTTTTTAGGGTTTGCTCGTCCGGCACAGGCTGATTTTTGCTTACCCTGTACCGTTTGCGGTCTTAGTGCCTACGGTGGCGTCGTTTGGGCACCAATGGAAACAGCTAAAAAAGCTTTTAAAACAACGGGAGAAGCTTTAAAAGAAGCTCAAAACGCTCTGGAAACAGCTTATGCTGAATATCGTAAATTAAACTCTGCCATTGATAAATTTAGAACCAGTGTTTTTGCCGCATTAACGGGTGGGTTGCAAAAATTATTAGGCTTAGATACACCACCTAAAGAAGAAGCCATTGTACAAGATACTACATCCGGTGCCGGCACATCCGTTCAAGAACGTATCAAAAGAAATTTAGCATACTATGACACTGAAAAAAAGGCCGGTTATGAAGCTGAATACGCTTTTCAAAAACGGAGAGAATATATTCGCCAACAAGCAAATATCAAATATATGGCTAGAATTTTAGTTTTAAAAGGTCGCTTTAAAGAGATTGAAAAAATAATTAAAGACGTAGAAGAAAAAGTAAATCAGTCTTCCAGTGCCGCAACCAGTCAAAATAATCTGGAAGGTAGCGAAAATAAATCTAAACTTTTAAAGACAACTGCGGAATTAAAGCAATTATGGATACAACTTTTAGCTATTCAAAAACAACTGGAAGCTGCCCGATTGGAATATAAAGCCAATATGGGATTAGCTAGTATGCGACCGGTTAAAGCCATCCCTCAAATCATAGCAAAATAACTTTGCAGGAGCGATAATAATGATAAATAAATATTTTTTACTTGCCTTGACCAGTCTTGGTTTTTCATCTTGTTTTGTTTCAAATGGATTAGCACAATTTGTACCGATTGAAGTTAAACCGGCACCGGTAAAATCTGTTTACGTAGCTGAAAATTACAAACCGGAATTAGCTTCTCTTATTAGGATTCAAGGGGTCCAACAAAAAATCAGTGTTTTAGAAGATGTTTATAAAAATTTAGAATCTGAAAAAACACAAAAAGATATTGCTGACAAACGCTATCAAGCCATGGAACAATGCAATATCAAAAGATTGGCTTCTGTATATAAGGATCCGGCTCTTGCTTGGCAAAACATCACCAAAAAATATGATGAGCAAGAATTGAAACTCTCTGTAGATATTATGAACGCAACACCCAAAAAGCTCTCAACCGGTGAGGAATTACGCACAGAACAGTTGGCCTATTGGCAACTCGGCAAAGAAGTTTTAACAGAGGTTTATGCAACACCCGAAAAGTTTGGTGAAGTTAAAGACGGGCAATCTTTCCCTCTTTGGGAAGACCAAAAATACCTCTATACCGCTGAAGTTACCGCCTTTATCACCAGCGTCAACTCTGCTCTTGGCCGAATGGGTAGAATCCCCGGTGTCTCATCTGTCAACTCATATGCGAAAAATGCTGAAGCATTTGCCGCTTTTCTTAAAACTTTAACACCGCAACAATTAGCAAAACTACCACAAAAATTACAAGTTTTTCCCGCCACCCCAAAAGCTTTACCACCGGCACAGGAAATTATGCACTATTTTGAAAATCCCGCTCAATCAAAATCCGTATTCCCGCAGTGGCCTGAGCCGTGGAAAGAATTTATCAAAAGTGATTTTGAAAAATATAATCCCAATGGTGAAATGGCTCAGGAATTCAGGCCAAAATCCCTTGTTTTAAAAGATGAGGTCAAGCACAGAAATCCCGTCAATCAAAATAACCGCTTGCACGTTTATCAAGCGTTGAAAAAAGAAAAAGAAATGGCTCAAAAAGATTTTGAAACCATACAAAATTTACAAAAAACAACTATTGACTCCGTTTCTTCTGATTTAAAAGGATTAAATGTTGATATGCCGATTGATGCTGATGATTTTACAACAGTTGAAAAAATACAAGAACAACTAAAATCAAAAAAGACGGCTTATATCAATTCCGTTCGTGCAAAAATCACCAAAAATCAAGAGGCCAATCCGCCACTTAACCTAAATAATGAATCGCAACAATTACAAAATTTGGCTAAAATGCCTTATGGCAAGCAAATGGCTTATCTGAGAACTTTAGATAAATCATCTGAGGAATATGCAAAAGCAAAAACCATTATCGCCGGGGCACAAGAATCTGAATATCTACAATATTTAGATGCACTTGAAAAAGATGCAGTCGGTGAAATTGCATTGGCAACTACTAATGCTAGCAGTATTGACCATCTCAAAAAAGAAAAAGATGCCGAAAATGCTTTAAAGCAAGAAATACGCAACAAACAACAACAAGAGTATAGAAAAGCCTATAGCAAAAAGATAGATGAAAATTGCTTAAACGGAGGCATGTAGATGGTTAATTTTTATCCAAAAGACGCCAAAACACGAAGTGCGATTGCCGTTTTTTTAGCAAAATTTTGGATGATACTTGCCTCAATCGGGGTGGCTGTTAATTTAATTATCGTACTAACACTTTTGCAGATGGCTCCAAAGCTTAAGATTATTGCCCAGATTCTACCCTCTTCCGAAACGACGAAAGATACTTCAAATTATGCACAGATTGATACCCTACCCTTGGCAGGTTTGTTAGATTCAAATTCAAATATCAACAAAAAAAACAGAGCTCTTTTAGATGAAATGTTCGTTCGTTATTATTTGGATATGCGTATTTCTCGTTTTAGCGACCCTTATGAGATGGCCTCGCGGTGGACCGGTGCCGTTCGGCGTCTTTCTTCTCCCATTGTCTATCGCAACTTTTTAAAACAATTTGAAGAGGGGCTGGAACAAGAATTAAAAAATTTAAAAGAAGAAAAAGAAACAACCAGTATTGATATCATCTCTATTTCTTCTATCGGAAAAACTTATTCCGTTGAATATGATGTCTATACCTATCTGCCTTTAGATCCTGTACCCAAACCCAGAGTACAGCGATTTATTGCAACTATTGAAATAGACCACAGACCCCATGTCCATAACTACAATATGCAAGAATCAAACCCCTATGGTTTTTATGTAAAAAAATACAGAGAAACTGTTAAAAGAAAATAAATTTTAAAAAGTTTCATTTTTTATTTGATAAATTATTTTTCTGTGATAAACTACCTCTTGGTTAACCATTTACGAGAGGGAAAAATGAAAAAATATTTTCTTGCATTATTTGTATTAGGACTTGTTGCTTTAGCCGCTGCTTGCGGTAGCGTTTATGAAAAAGAACCGGTCGGTATCGGCCCTGATTATTCTGAATTGAAAAAATCACCTTGTGCTTGTTTAGAGCTTGAAAAAGCACCTGCATTACCTGATTGGCTTTCATAAGAGGAATTCATTTGCACCATGTTGAATGAAGAACTTCCACAACAACAAAATAATACTCATTTTGAAACAAATGTTTCTGAAGAAGCATTAAAGGAGAGACAATATCTATGGATGGCTCGCACTTTTGCACTTGTTTTGGTGGTTTCTTTTTTAACAACGCTTATGTTAATCAGTGCACTTATGTCGCTTACACCGATTGTCAGAGTTCAACCATTCTTTTTAACCACACTCAATAAGGATCAGCAGGTTATAGAGGTTCAGCGACCGAACTTTCGCAACATTAATGTTACCCTTTTAACAGAATCATTTATCCGGCAATATTTGTTGTCTTACTTCAGCGTCAGCTCTAACATTTCAGAATTAGAACGCAGATGGGGTATTGACGGCGATATCAACTGGATGAGCGAAACATCTGTCTTTACAAATTTTGGCCGTGATGCCGAAAAATGGCTCAAGTTAGCAAAAACAAAAGGACTAACCAGAAATGTAAAAATACTGGTTGTTCGTCAGTTACGCGAAACCAGAACCGAAAATATTTGGACGGCGGAAATAGAATTAACCGAAATGACCAACGATTCACCAGAACCTATAAAATCAAAATGGCGGGCTACAATGTATATCGCATACAGACCGACACGTCCAGGCCTTATTTGGGAGCAACGGTTAAGAAATCCGCTTGGATTTACTGTCCTAAGAATTGGTTTTGAACCCATAAAATAAATGCGTTTTACAATAAAGGAGTCTTAAAAAATTTTATAAAAAATGACAATCCGTTTTATTTAAATAAAAAATCGTTTTGTTATCATTTTTTTGTAGACTTTTTAAATGCTTTTGGTCTATCCTATAAAAAAGATTTAAAAAACAAAGAGGAGAGGATTCTATGTTTCAACAAAAATTCACAAAACAAAGCTGGCTTTCAACTGCCGCATTTATTGTTTTATTTTCTACCATCGCCTACAGTCAAGGCTTACCGACAGATGCCGAAAGCGAACGCTTAAGTGATGCTATTGCACAGTCAAACGGCGATTTTGAAGCTGTTAATCCAAATTACTTGCACTCTCTTGGCATGCAACAAAAGGCTTGGAATGATCCCATGTCCCATTTAGGTGAAGGACAATCTAAACCGGGATACTCAAAATATACATGGACACCGGATGTTATCTTACCTATTCGCTTAAGAGAAGGGATGATGACATTGATTAACCTTCCAACGTGGGAGTTAATTGAAAAAGTTCATATCGGTTCACCTGAATCCTTTGGCGGGGAAATTGCAGCACCTAACTCTCTCCTCCTTTATGCTGACCCCTCCTACATCGGCGTTGACAGTAATATGATTATTTTCGGCCGCTCCGGCAATCGCTATGTGTTCTATTTGCGTAGTGAAACGTATAATACAGCTAAAATCACACAATCAGTTGTTGATATTGTTGTCGGCCCCAGATACACACCGGCTGAAAATGGTGGCAGATTATCTCCCTCTAACGGCATATCCAACACTGCAGCCGGCAGAGGTTCTTTGAGTGGTCAGGGCACTCCGGGGTGGGCTATCGGTCGCGGAGGCGGACAAAATCCGCAAATCGGTCTTAATACAGCATCAACCGGTCCGAATAATTGGTTACAAACAATCCCCGTAGATCCGGAAGCTTTACGTTTTGATATTGATATTTATATTCCCAATCCCTCAGATGTAGATATTGCACCAGATAATGTATGGCGTGATAACATTTTTACATACATTGACTTGGGTCCAAAAGCATTGACAATGACTCAACGCCCTATTGTGAATTTGCTTGTGCAAGAAACAGAGGTTCCGGTCGGTTTTAGAACCAGTGGCCCGAACAGTCGTTTGATTGTTGTAGAGGCCATTGGTGATTTAGTCTTACGCAACGGAAAAAAACTTATCTGTTTAAAACTCAGAAGAGATCCGAGCAGTGGTTTGGAATATGTAGATTACAGTGGTTCTAAAATGAGTGGGTCTGCATTGACGAGTGTACCCAGTGTTATGAGTGCTGAATCCGTTGCAACTGATCCGCTTGCTACTGAAACAGAACCGGCTCCTGCCAATATCATGCCGGCAGCCCAAACAGCACCGGCTTCAGTTGCAGCCCCTGCCCCACAATATGCTAATCAGATGGTTGCACAACCCGGCTATACTCCACAAACGAGTATGCCTTATGCACCTCAATATGCTCAACCTTATACTGTTGATATAACACAAACAGGTTCTGTCTACACGCAACCAATGGCTCCTATTCAATCCATTCCGGGTGCTGTAATGGCTTCTCCACAAGCTTCTGCAGGTATCGTTGGCGTAATGAATCAAATGCCATTTACAACACCAGCTCCGTCTGCATTGGCAAACAGTGAAACTATTTCCATTGAATTAGGAACCCATCCGGATATCACACAATTAGAAGGTATGTGGGAAAAAATACTGGCCAAAAACGGTGATGTTTTAAAAGGATATGAGCCATATTATTCTGTAGACACAACAGCTGACGGCAATATGCGTGAACTTTTCCGTTTACGTGTCGGTCCGATTAAGGATGTTACATTAGCTGATAAACTTTGCAAAAAATTAGGTCGCAGAGGCTTTGGCTGTTCCGTTGTTCGCATTCAATAAGTTTTTCATTTCTTTATCAAAGAGTAGGTTATAATGAAAGAATACAGAGGATTAAGCTCCAGTGAGCAATATATAAAGAAAAGTAACCGCAGATTATTATATGGTGGATTGTTTCTTCTTGTAGTGTTTTTAGTGGCTTTGGCCTTTGTTTCTGACAAACGCTCATCCAGAACAGGGGATGATGTTATTCCTGTCGGACAGGACACCATCGCCCAGACCGAGTCTGTCGGCTCTATGGAAGTTACCCCCTTCAGTCGTGGTAACGCTGAATTAGATGTCGTACCATCTCAAATTGATATGAATAATGTTGTTATCGGTTCTCAAGTAGAAGCCATTGTCAAATTAACAGCTAAAAATACACCGATTATCTTTTTAGGAGCTTCTTTTGACCAAGAACAACAAGATGGTTTTTCTTTAGAAACAACTTGTAAAGAAAATGAAAGCATCGCTGTTGATTCTAGCTGTTTGATCAAGATACTTTGGTACCCCTCCTCTTTGTTGCAACGCCAAAACAATATGAGCATCAAATGGAAAGAAGATTCTCAAACAAGCTTTAATACTTTTACAACAAACGTTCCTGTCAAAGCCCAATCTACGGATTCTAAAGATTGTGTTATTTGTGAAACAGTGTCAAAAGACGACTTAAAAGCTGAACAAAAATATGCCATGGGTGTAAATGGCGAACTTATCCCTGTTAATGAAGACAACTCCATTGTCATTAACGGAGAAGTTATTAAACCGACAGAGGATGGTCTTTACATCAATGCTGCCGGTGAAATCGTTGCTGTTGTTACGCCTGATAAAATACCTTTGGATATGAAAAACGAAATTATGGGTAAAATCGCCCCAAACGGTGATGTTATTTCTCCGGATGGTGAAAAGCTCGGTCGTTTACTGGGCGATGATACAATCGTTGATACCAATTTAAAAGTATTAGGTGCTGCCGTTCCAGTTGTATCCGTTATGAATATGGATGGACACATTATCGGTAAAATGCGTAACGACGGTTCTATTGTTAATGCTCAAGGAGCCATCATCGGTAAACCGTTGGTTAATGGCTCTGTTGCCGGTTTAAACAATGAGGTTGTCGGTGTTTTAAGACCTTGGGGATTGATTGCCGATTTTAATGGAAAAGTTATCGGTGCTGTTATTCCTGATGGTACAATTCTTGATGGCACACAAACCGTTATCGGTTCTGTTAAG
This sequence comes from uncultured Alphaproteobacteria bacterium, assembly GCA_937906925.1. GTDB lineage: Bacteria > Pseudomonadota > Alphaproteobacteria > CAAHEQ01 > UBA3637 > RGIG4140. The sequence continues at coordinate 8,506 of CALCTR010000045.1, read as the reverse complement.
CCAAATGGTTTAGCGGTCAATACAACTAATGATTTAATTGGTGGAACTATCCCTCAAGGTGTTGCTGTTGCTCCCGGATGCCAAACAGCCGGAAAAGTACTTCAAAACGGTGAAGTTAAAGATGCCTATGAACAAACAATCGGCCGCGTGTTAATTGATGGTACGGTTGTCAGTCCGGAAGGCATTGATATCGGGGGCGTTGTTCCGTATGGTTTAGTTATCAATGAAAAAGGGGACATCCTTGGCTTTGTCAACTCAGAAGGAAAAGCTGTCGGACCAAATGGCAATGTTATTGGCTGTATCAATCCGGACGGTTCTGTTTCTGCCGGCAAAAAGTCCGTTGGTGCCGTTATGCAAAAAGGCAGAGTTATTGGCTATGGATGTAAACAAATCGGCTCTGTATTTCCAAACGGGGAAGCTGTCAGTGATGAACTTATTCCTGTAGGAAAAGTTGTTTCTGATGGTTATGTAAAAAATGATGATAATAAAATCATCGGTGTCGTAATCCCGCGTGCATCAGCCATTGCTGACGGGTGCCGCATTCTTGGTTTAATCTCCATTAACGGAAATATCGTTGATATTTCAGATCAAGTGATGGGTTGTATGACACCGGAGAGAACTGTTGTTAACAATGAAGGAAAAATCATCGGTGCTTTAGCCATTAAAGGTGTTGTTACAAATAACGAAGGCGAACCTATTGGTCGTATTCGTTTAGATGGCAAAGTTATGGACTTTAAAGGTAATGTCATCGGATGCGTACAAGAAGATGGTTCCGTTATTTCACTCAGCGGTGACTTAATCGGCAAGCTTGAGCAAAAGCCTGTTGCTTATGATAAAAATGGCAACCCGACAGATTGGGTCATAAGAGGTAATAAAGTTTATGATAAAAACGGTAATCTTATTGGTACGATTGACGAAAACGGCATCATCAGAGATAAAGATGGCAATATTATTGGTTACACCTCTGTTGCCAAAAATCCTAATGCTATTTTAGATAAAAACGGCAATCCAACAAATTGGACAATTAAAGATGGTAAAGTCTATGATGAAAACGGCAATCTTATCGGTACGGTTGATGAAAATGGCATCATTAGAGACAAAAACGGTAATGTTATCGGTTTTGCTCCGGATAAGGCAAGAGCCGGTGTTGTCTTAGACAAAAACGGCAATCCGACTAACTGGACAATTAAAAATGGCAAAGTCTATGATGAGAACGGTAACCTTATCGGTACTGTTGATAAAAACGGTGTTATCAGAGATAAAAACGGTAATGTTATCGGATATGCCTCAAAAGCTGTTGCCGGAAAAGAAATTGGCCACGTTGTTAATGGCTCTCCATCCGGTCTGCATAACGGTGTTGTTTTAGATGCAAACGGCAACACAACCGGTTGGTCTATTGTCGGTAATAAGGTTTACGATGCCAATGGCAATCTCATCGGTAACGTTGACGGAGATGGCATCATTGCAGCAGCCTCAAATGGTAAATTTTTAGGTATTATTCCACCGGATGGCGTTATTGTTTCACCTGAAGGACTTATTCTGGGTCGCTACAACTCTAAAACGGGTTATGGTGTTAATGAAAAAGGCGAACGTTTTGCTAAAATTTTGCCTGACCTAACAGTTTTAAACGGAGATTCCAACGAAATTATCGGTACATTAATCCCAAACAATACCGGATTTATGGATCTTAATTATCAACCATTAGCCACTATGGGTATTGATGGAACACTTAAAAATAAAAACGGTGAAATTATCGGTGCTATTTGTGCAAACGGTACCGTTATCAATAAAGATAAAAAAGTTATCGGCTATCAAGTTCCGATGGGAAAAGTTCTCTCTGTTTTAGGAAAAGAAATCGGATCTGTCTTATCAACAGGTGAAGTTACTTCTTCCAAAAAAACGAAAATCGGTAAGGTTCTACCAAATGGTATTGTCATATCCTCTTCAGGTCAATTATTAGGGGGCGTATTTAAACGCTTATCCGTTGCTTACGGACCGGAAGAACTTATCGGCTATCCGAATATTACCGGTGCCATTTTGGATAAAAACGGTAACATCACCGCACAAGCAACACCTTTTGGTCTTGCTATTAATAAAGATGGTGTTGTCGGCAGAATGTTGCCTTTTGCAACCTATGTTGATATGCAAAATAAATTAGTCGGATGGACCTCTTTTGATGTTGATTTAACAGGTATAACGGGTACCTCTATCGGTCGCTTAACTTCCAATGGCTTAGCTCTTGATAAAGCCGGAGAACAAATCGGTTATATTGCTAAAAAGGGGGTTACCGTTAATAAATCAGGCCGTTATTTTGGCTATATGTCTATTGATAATACTATTCAGGTACAAGGTCAACGAGGCTCTTTATATGCATCTGATTACATATATAATTCTATGGAAGAAGCTCTGGCCCGTATTTTACCGGTTGGTATTGGTGTTGACAATACAGGTAAGTTTGTCGGTTATTTGCTTGCCGACGGTACTATCGGTACTGAAAAAGGCTCCTTTGGTTTTGTCTTAAATGATAACCGCATCATTAACACAAAAGGAGAAATTAAGGGCACGTTCATTCCTTTAAATTCCGTTGCTTATACAAATGACGGACAAACGACATGGCTCGTTAATGAAAAAGGCGAAGTTATCACACCAAAAGGACAAATTAAGGGTCATGTTATTGCCCCGCAAACCGTTATTCAAGAAGGTGAAATGGTTGCCAGATTAGCAGAGGCAGATTTATTTGTCGCTGATAATGTAAAGGCAAAAACAAACTCTATTGCTACCGTATCAGGTGCGACTTTACAAATTGGTAATCAAAAGCCAAGCGGTAATTTGATGTTAAATTCATTAGGTATCAACCTCACCAAACAAGTTCATGGTTCTGCATTAACATTTGGTGCCTCCGTATCTAACGGTTTAACAGCTATCGGCCGTGAAATTTTAAATGGTGTTGTCTTACTTCGCGGTAAAAAAGAAGCCGCTTCAGCCGGAACTCGTGTTCTGTTTGATGAAAAAGACAGTATTCGTGGTATGATTTTACCGATAGGTACTTTTGTCGGAAAAACAGGTCTTTTGTTGGGACAAAGTGCTGTTTCTTCACAAGTTATTAATCAAGATGGCAAAAATATTGCAACTCAAATGCCGTTAGGTTTTGCCTTATCACCGGAAAATCATTGGGCCGGTGGTAGAGCACCATCTGGCATGGCTGTTGATGACTATGCTCAAACAATCGGAACTGTTGCAGCTGACGGAGCTGTCATTGATAAGAGCGGAGAAATGGCTGGACGAGCTTTAAGCGACGGTAGCGTTGTAGATATTCAAGACAGAGAACTTTACAACACAATGCCTTATAAAGGTGGCATTGTTGCACAAGGGTTACCTTTTAGCTATCGCAACCAGGTATTGGGTCGGACAACTGTTTCCGGTGATATTATAGATGCCAGCGATTCCAAAACATTACGCATTTTGGATGATGGTACAATTTTAGGTAAAGATGAGCCTTTGGCCGGTGCCGTTTTACCATTCTATACAGCCATATCACAAAACGGGGAGTTTATGGGAACTTTAGATAACTCTGGTCAAATTGTAACTCCGGCTTTAGAATCAAAAGGTAAAATTGCCGTTAATGGAGCTGTCAAACAAGGTAAACTCAAAATTACAGGTGCTTTATTACCACAAGGTTTAATTACCGATGATTGTAAAGTTATCGGACAGGCAACCTTTAACGGTCAAGTTGTTGATGCTAAAGGAACAATTATGGGTCGTATCTTGCCTGACAAATGGGTATTAAGCCCTGCCGGTACAAAAATCGGTCGCGTAACGAGAAATGGTATCGTTATGTCTAAAGATGGTACTTATCTTGGTAGAACACTTCCCGATTCAACTGTTGTAGATCCATCCGGTGTTAATATCGGTTGTAGCCGAAACGACGGCTCTGTTGTTGATCATGCAACGGGCGAAGTTATCGGTCAAACACATGAACGCGGTCTTGTTCTTGATGAAAATGGAAAACCGCGTGCTCGTATAGATGCTCGTGGTAATGCTATTGATGTTACCGGTAAAAAAATTGGTGTATTAACAAGTGAAGGCACCGTTATCAATCCGGAAACCGGCGAAGTCATTGGCCATATGGTTTCAAGAGATGAAGAACTTATCTTTAATGATAAAGGTGAAATTGCTGGTACATTCTCTACCGGTGGTGAATATAGAGATCCTAAAACAGGAGAGCATGTCTTTACCGTCAATCCGGAAACAGGTACTATCGTGGATCCGGCGGGTAATCCGATTGGACAAGTAGATGAAAATGGTAATCCTACCGCATTAGATGGCACCCCACTTGCGGGCGGAGAATTAACCCTCTTAACAGATAAAGACGGCAATACTATCGGTATTGTCTCCGGTTGCGATATTGTCAATCCGCAAAATGAAAAGATTGGTTCTATTTCTGCCGATGGTACAGTCATTGACTTAAACGGCAATGTTATCTATACCATTTTGGGTAACGGTGTTATCTTAAAAGACGGTGAAGAATTTGGCCGTGTTACCGGTACAGAAGTCCGTTTGGATAAATGCGGTATTAAAACTCTTACGGATGAAGAAGTTGAAAATCTAAAGAAAGGTATTGACCCCTCAACAGGCAGAGCTATTTCTTTGGGTGGTGGTGCTTCCGGCAGAGGTATCGTCATTGGCGGACAAGCCTACAAAATCGGTGAAGAAGGTGAAATCATTGATGATGAGGGAATGGTTATTGGTTATATGGAAAATGGTAAACCATACACTGTTGACCATCGTTTAATCACGGCCAGCGGTGATTCACAAGGCCGTATCAGACCGAATATTATTGATAAAAAGATTAAACCATCACCGGAACAAATTCAACAAATGCAAGCGATTTTATCTCAAAAAAGAGAAAGTATGCGTGCAGGTATTCAATCTAAAGGGTTAATCACTCCAAATAAACGCATTCAGGCTATGGCTCGCAAAAAAGCCGATGCTAACTGGGATTCTATCGGTATTAACAAGATTGTATCTTCTTATCCGGTGGATATGTCTCGTATGATTTTAAAGGATAAAGCCATTCCGGCAGTCTTAACAAGGTCTATCGATTCACGTTACTCTTCCATGCCGGCAACAGCCATTGTTGAAAGACATATTTACTCTGAGAAAGGCAGAAACATCATTATTCCGGCAGGTTCTCGTTTAATCGGTACATTTTCAGGTGAACAAGGTTCTGATAAACGCGTTGCAAAACTTGAAATTACATGGCAACGTTTAATCAGACCGGACGGCAGTGCTTTCTCATTTGAAGCAACATCCGGTGATGCTCAAGGTCGTGGCGGTATTGCTGCTTATCTTGACGATCAACTGGTCCAAAAATTCGGTAAACCGATTATGACAAGTGTTGTTACTTCCGCCATTTCATACATGATGGCTACAAATGATGATATGTATCAGGATATGAACGGTAATAGAATTGTTTCTTCAAAGACAGAAGCTGCTAATGATGCACGTGAAAACTTCATCTCCTCAATGCAAACAATCTTTGATCAGTTAGTACAAGATGCCACAAACATCCCTGTTGTTATCTTTGTACCATCAGGTACACGTTTAACCGTTTATGCCAACGAAGATTTGTGGCTCCGTTCGGAAGAAGAAGATATAGAAGATGCCGGTGAAAAACCGACAGAAGCTCAAAAACCAAGTTCAGCCTCTTGGGTAGATACCAGAACGGATAGAGCCAATATTGACGCAGAAGAAGAATCTGAAGATGAAACAGAACAAGCAGATGATTCTGCTAAAACAGAAGAATCATCTAATGATTCAGGCTCTTATTCTGAAGAAGACAAATACTATCGTCCGGTAAACGAACAAGAAGATGGAGAAACTGACCAGGAAATGCCGGCTGAATCATCTGCTAAAAACGAAGAAGTTTACTCTGGCGACAGTAAAAAAACACAGTCTATAAAAGAAAGAAAAGTTCAACCGGTTCTACCTAGAACAGGGTCAGCGGATAAATTATTCTAGAAAGGGGATTTAAATGGGTGAAATTTCCATTGCAGATACCTATCGCGTTTTAGAATCCGCACTTAGACCTTTATCCTACTGGTATAATCAAGATAATGTTGAAGAGGTTGCCGTTGATTCTCCGGGCGGTATATGGCTACGTCTTAGAGGTAGACATGCACATCCGTGGCATTATTATGAGGATCCTAAATTAACACGTGAATTTTTGAATAATATTATGTACATTATTGCGAATTCATATGATTATGCGTTTGACCCCAATCAAGGAACACCTACCGTTTATGCCACGCTTCCGGGCGGACACCGTTTTACAGGTATTGCCGGTAGAAACGTTATGTATGACAACAATGACTTAACCGGCGGAATCGCTCTTGCCATTCGTGTTTATAAAGAAGATGTCAATATTTCTATGAGTGATTTCGGTTTGAATAAAGATGCTCGTCTCAGACCACTTAATCGCTTAAAACAAGTAGAAGATCCGGATGATCCTTTTGAACGCTTGATGCTCTCTATCAAACGTGGTGATCACGTTTTAATCAGTGGTGCAACTGCAACAGGTAAAACTACCTTTTTAAATAACTTGATTAAGGTATTAGATCCGCATAAACGCATTTTAACCATTGAAGATACACGAGAACTTATTGTTCCACATAAAAATAGAGTCCATATTGTCTTACCACGTACCGAGTTAACCAACAATTTTGATTACAAAAAAGTAATTGACTTAGCGGTTCGTTTTACACCGGACGCCATCATTGGTGGAGAAGTTTCAACCTCAAATGCCGGAGCTTTATGGGAATTGATGGGATCCGGTCATGACAACTGTTTTGCAACCATTCATGCCGAAAGTCCAGATGCCGCATACAAAGCTTTTATTGGTAGGATTTTACACTCTTATCCCACTACAGATAGAGAAAAAACCTATCGTGAGATGAAAGAAAAACTGCGTGTCGTACAAATTAACCGAGACGGAAATATTCGTGCTGTTACCGAGGTTACATAGAATTATTTTTTACAAGAACTTTTTATACCAAAAAGTTCTTTTTTTTGTACGATTTCTCTTGCATATTTTAATAAATGTATTATATGTACTATATATACCATTTATTAAAATTAAAGGAGACTAAAAATGTTATCAAAAGAAGAAAAAGCCAATCGTTACGATATTATTGAACGCGGGTTACAAAAACGAATTCAACGAATTCAAGACGATTTAATGATAGATTTAAAATGTCCACAAAATAAAATCCCTCTTAGAGAGTTAGAACAATCTGTGGAAGAAGAAATCAAATATTATTTAGATGAGTTATTTGCCGGTCAAACAGAACCATTTTTTCTTTTTGACTGCATGATTAGCGAAAATGCTCCTGTTTCCCTAAGTTACGGCAATCCCCATAAGCGAAAAATTATCAATTAACTTTTGGTTTTTTAGTATACAGAGCTTTTTGTACCTCTTCTGCAGAAAGCTCTTCTAAAGCCAAAAACCAAGCACCGGACTTTTTTTTATTTTCTGTAGCACATTTTTCAAGAATAGGCATACTATCCGGCGTTGTTTTTACAACATCATCACCTATTTGCCAATTAGCCGGCGTTGAAACTCCTAACCTGTCGGCTAATTGTAAACTAATTAAAATCCGTTTTAATTCATCAAAATTTCTACCGGTTGTGTGCGGATAAAATAAAATTGTCCTAATAATCCCCATCGGGTCAATAAAAAAGACGCCTCTTACAGCTTTAGTATCTGAAACAGAGGAGTGAATCATTCCATATTTTTTTGCAATTTCACCGGACAAATCTGCAATTAAAGGAAATGTGATTTTCGTTTTTGTAATACCATGAAAAGATATCTGTTCCTGAATGGCATATAACCATGCTAAATGACTGGATAAACTATCTACAGATAACCCAATTAATGCTGTATTTAACAAAGAAAATTCTTTCATCATCTCAGCAAAAAAAATAAACTCTGTTGTACAAACAGGTGTAAAATCTGAGGGATGACTAAACAAAATAACCCACTTACCCTTAAAATCATCAGGAAAACTAATATCACCCATTGTTGTTTGTGCAATAAAAGAGGGGGCTTTATCGCCTAATCCCAAACAAGTAGAAACCGCCTCACTTTTATCATTATCTTCATTTGACTTATACATAAGATAGCCTCCTTTATTTTAGATGGATATCTTATTTTTATTTTCAATTAAACTTTAGCAGATAAAAAAGCCACCTTAGGGTGGCTTTTTTTGTTAGTCAATGTTATCAATACAACATGTTTCCGTTTCCGGAGGAGCTGTTGTAGTCATTGGCGACGTTGTCGTCGTTCTGGGCGACGTTGTCGTAGTTGTCGGCGACGTTGTCGTGGTCGTTGGCGACGTTGTCGTAGTCGTTGGCGACGTTGTCGTGGTCGTTGGCGACGTTGTCGTAGTCGTTGGCGACGTTGTCGTGGTCGTTGGCGACGTTGTCGTAGTCGTTGGCGACGTTGTCG